>NZ_JACGBA010000007.1:0-72432 GCF_020137685.1 Campylobacter sp. RM9331 | reverse complement strand
ATCATCTTTTTTTTGTTAAAATCAAATAAGTACTTTAAATAATTTAACTTTTTTAATGTTAAAGCTTTAAAAGAATATAAATAGTTTTAGATATCAAATGATTATTGGGTTTGAATGTAAATTATAAAAATATAAAGTATTAAAATGGTTTAATAATGTTTAGTTTAACAAATATTATTACCTATAAAATCCTAAGTATTTTTTATATAAGTGATATATTTTACAAGAAAAATAAAATATTTTAATTTTATAATTTGCCACTTGCAAAGTTCTAAGAGCTTCTTTAAAAATTTCATCAGCTAAAACAACGTCTTGGTATTTTTTACTTTTTTTAGCTTGAAGACATAAAAAATCATGAATTACTACTGCTGATAAGTATTCTGGAGAATTTGGTGGAAAGAAACTCCAAAATATTCTAGGTATATTTGCTCCATTTGTAACAAATCCCTTTGGTATTATGATGGTTTGATTTTTGCTTTCATATTTATATTCAAAAGCTAATTCAAATTTATTTTTATCTATTGGTTTTACTACAACTCTTGTCATTTTACTCTAAAGACTGCAAAAATATATCTTTTGCATGAATATATGTTGTATCAAAGACTTTTATATTTTTAAAATCATTTTCGTTAATTAATAGTGCAATTTCAGTGCAAGCTAATAAAATTCCTTCAATATTATGTTTATTTATAATATTTATGAAAGTTTCTTTACTATTTTGTTTGATAACATTAAAGCAAAGTTCATTGAAAATAATATCATTAATAGTATTTATATCACTATTATTTGGGGTAATTACATTTATTCCTTTTAACTCTTTTTTATAAAAGTCTTCTTGCATAGTGTATTTAGTGCCTAGTAATAAAATATTTTTTATATTATCATGATTTAATTCTTTAAGGCTTGAATGGGCTATATGAATAAATCTAGCTTTTAAATCTTTTTGCAAATCATTTGCAATTTTATGCATAGTATTTGTACAAAGTGCAATTATGTTTGCTCCAGCCTTTTCTAATCTTTTTGCTTCCTTATTTAATAATTCTCCTGCTTTTTGCCATTCGTTATTGTGTTGAAGTTCTTCAATCTTATCAAAATCTACGCTTGATATTAAAATCTTTGCACGAGATAAAGAATTGTGATGAGCTTGGCTAAATTCATTTATTAACTTATAATAAGTTATTGTGCTAGCATAGCTCATTCCACCGATTAGGCCTATCATATTAACCTCTTATTGCGGCATTGATTAAGTCTATAAAACCATCTACATTAAGACTAGCTCCACCTACCAAAACCCCATCGCAAAGTCTTTTAATATCAGCGATATTACTAGAATTTACACTACCACCATATAAAATACTTTGCTTAGTTTGTGAGCGTAAAAAGCTCATAATATTTTCAATATCTTCTAATTTTGCAGCACTTTTACCAATACTATAAATTGGCTCATAAGCTAATATTAGTTTATCATATTGCAAATCTATTTTATTTAGTTGTTTATTTAAAAAATCTATGCTTTTATTTTGTTCGTAAGTAGAGTAATCTTCTCCTATACAATAAATAATTTTTAAATCATTTTCAGCGCAAAATTCAAATTTTTTTGCTAGAAATTCATCTGTTTCGCCTAAATTTCTTCTTTCACAATGTCCTAAAATAATTGTTTTAATTCCAAATTCTAGTAAATGATCTAGTCCAATTTCTCCAGTAAAAGCTCCACTATGAGTTGGATATATATTTTGAGCAGCTTGAATGAAACTAAATTCACTATCAATAAATGAAGTTGCACTTGGAGCTACAATTACTTCAAGATTAGTAAAATCACTAAATCTTAAATAAGCATTAAGTTTTTTAGCGTATTCAGCAAAACCTTTTCTAGTATGATTACATTTAAAATTTGCGGCAATTATCATTAATATTCTTCCTTTAATATAAGTGGTTTTATAGCAGGTAATTCTTTACCTTCAATTAGTTCTAAACTAGCACCACCGCCAGTAGAGATAAAACTAAAATCATCAGCATCTCCTGCACGATTAATAACATCAGCAGTGTCTCCACCACCAGCAACGCTAGTAGCATAAGAATCGCTTATATAATGGCTCATTTTAAAGCTACCTTTTGAGAATTTATCAAACTCAAATACCCCCATAGGTCCATTCCACCATATAGTTTGAGCGTCACTTAAAATTTCTTTAAATAAAATTGAGCTAGCAGGTCCAATATCAAGCCCCATCCAACCATTTGGTATTTCTTGAACGCTTACTTTCTTTACTACACTATCATTTGAAAAGCTTTGTGCAGCAAGAACATCAACAGGTAAATATAACTTAACGCCTAGTTCTTTTGCAGTTTGCATAATTTGTTTAGCATCTTCAATTAGTTCTTCTTCTACAATTGAATTTCCTATGTTTAATCCGTTTGCTTTAAGGAAAGTAAAAGCCATTCCGCCACCAATTATTATCTTATCAACTTTAGGAAGTAGATTGTGTAAAGCTTGTAATTTTCCACTAACTTTACTACCTCCAACAACAGCAACAAAAGGTCTAGCAGGAGATTTTAATAAATCTTGTGCGAAATTAAATTCTTTTTGTAATAAAAATCCAGCACAAATTTCTTTTGCAAATCTAGTAATTGCTTCTACACTTGAATGTGCTCTATGGCAAACTCCAAAAGCATCATTACAATACACATCACACATTGAAGCTAAATTCTTAGCCAAATCTTCATCGTTTTTTGTTTCACCTTTTATAAATCTTAAATTCTCTAGTAGTAAAATTTCACCTTTTTTTAAGTTTTTAGCTTTATTTTGAGCGTCTTCTCCGATTATATCGTTTGCCATTATAACTTCAGTTCCAAGAAGTTTTGATAATCTTTTTGCAACTGGCTTTAAAGAATATTTATCACTTATTTCTTTTGGTCTACCCAAATGACTTGCAAGAATCACTCTAGCATCATTGTCAAGGCAATATTTAATAGTTGGAATTGCAGATTTTATTCTTCTATCATCACTAATGTTTCCAAATTCATCTTGTGGGACATTAAAATCACATCTAATAAAAACACATTTGTTTACTAAATCTACATCTTTTATGGAAATTAAAGGCATATTATTTCTCCTTACTAATATATTGAGCTAATCTATTTAATTGATATGAATATCCGTATTCATTATCATACCAAGCTAGAACTTTTACAAAATCTTCATCAATTATTTGAGTTAAATCAGGGACAAATATACATCCATAAGTGCTAGTGCAAAAATCACTTGAAACGCAGCAATCGTAATCAATTGCTAGAATTTCATTCATTGTTTTACTTGCTTTTATAAAAGTTTCATTTATTTCATCTTTTGTAGTTTTTTTATCTAACAATAAAGTTAAATCAAGCATTGATACATTTGCTAAGCTAGTTCTAACACTTTGACCATCAACTTTACCTAAAAGGTTAGGTATAACTTTACCTATTGATTTTGCTGCACCTGTGCTTGATGGGACTAGATTTAGTGCTGCTGCGCGACCCCTTCTAATGTCTTTAGGGCATTTTGTATCACATAGTTCTTGAGTTGCTGTATATGCGTGAATTGTATTCATTAAAGCTTTTTTAATACCGAAATTTTCATCTAAAACTTTTGCCATTGGTGCAAGGCAGTTTGTTGTGCAACTTGCATTTGAAATAATAGCTTCGCCGTTATATTTAGTGTGATTTACATCCATTACAAACATAGGTGTATTATCTTTTGGTGGTGCTGACATAATTACTTGTTTAATACCATTGTCTAAATATGCTTTAGTTTTTTCTTGTGTTAAAAATGCTCCCGTGCATTCAAAAACTAAACTAGCTCCATATTTAGCAAAATCAATATTTTCAATTTCTCTACTTCTAATTATTTGAATTCTTTTATTTCCTACTATTAAAATATCTTCTCCATCATTGTCAATTTCTTGATTGAAATTCCCATGAACACTATCGTATTTTAGAAGGTATTTAATACTTTTCATATCCCACGAGCAATTTATTGCTACTAAATTCATTTTGTTTTCATTAAGAATTATTCTACTAAGACATCTACCAATCCTACCAAATCCATTAATCGCTACATTTACTCCCATTTTTAACCCTTTATTTAAAAAATTTGAGATAATACTAATAAAAAAAGGTTAAGAGATTTTGAAAATAGCAATTTTTGGTGGTAGTTTTGACCCAGTTCATTTAGGTCATGAAAAAGTAGTAAAAGCAGCTTTAGATACATTAGATATTGATAAATTAATAATATTGCCAACATATATTAGTTTATTTAAAAATAATTTTAATGCTAGTCCAGAACTTAGATTAAAATGGCTAAAGAGCGTGTTTGTTGAAAGTGATAAATTATTAATAAGTGATTATGAAATATCTCAAAATGAGCCAGTTCCTAGTTTTAAGAGTGTTATGTATTTTAAAAATTTACTAAATTCTAGCTTAATTTATTTTATAATAGGGGCTGATCATTTAAAAACTTTACATAAATGGCATAATTTTGATGAATTATCTAAAAATGTCATTTTTGTTATAGCTAGTAGGGATAATATTTTTATACCAGATAATTATTTAAGACTTGAAATAAATGAAGATATATCTTCAAGTTTTATAAGAAATAATTTGATTTTGGAAAAAGTAAATCCTAAAATTAAAGATGAAGTAAAAGAATTTTATAAAGGAAAGTAATGAATAGAAATGAAGATATTATTAAGCTTTTAGATGAAAAAAAAGCAGAGAATGTTGAGTTGATTAATATTAAAGGAAGTGAATATTTTGTAGATGAAGTAATTATTGCAACTATGATTTCTACTAAACAATCTTTTGCAATAATTGAAGATATTAAAGAATTGTTAAAAAAACATAATAGTAAAGTTTATTATGAAGAATGCACTGATGATTGGAGTGTTCTTGATTTAGGAGATTGTTTAATTCATTTAATGAGCCCTGCTTATAGAGATAGATATCAGATTGAAAAATTCTTACTTGAGTTTAAGCGTTAAAAATTTTTTTGTAGTATCGCGTTTATCAATTAAGGAGAAATCATTATGGCTAAAAGAATTTTAATTAAGTTTTCAGGTGAAGCTTTGGCTGGAAAGCAAGGCTTTGGAATAGATACTCACATTTTAAAGTTTATTGCAGGACAAATTAAACAATTAGTAGATGCTGGAACTCAAGTAGGAATTGTTATTGGTGGTGGTAATATTATTCGTGGAGTTAGTGCTGCTAAAGATGGGATAATTAAGCGTGTTAGTGGCGATCATATGGGAATGTTATCTACCGTGATAAACTCAATTGCTATGCAAGAAGCGTTAGAAGGTTGTGGAATTAGTGTAAGAGTTCAGAGTGCTATTCAAATGGAAGCTTTTTGCGAAACTTATATTATGAGAAGAGCGCAAAGACATTTAGAAAAAGGTAGAGTTGTAATTTTTGCAGCAGGAACAGGTAATCCATTTTTTACTACTGATACTGCAGCAGTTTTAAGAGCTATTGAAATTAATGCTGAAATGATTATTAAAGCAACAAAAGTTAATGGTGTATATGATAAAGACCCTATGAAATTTGAAGATGCAAAAAGATATAATGAATTAAGTTACGAACTTGCTATGGGTGATGATATTAAGGTAATGGACGATACAGCAATAGCACTTGCTAAGGATAATAAATTACCAATAGTAGTTTGCAATATGTTTGAAGAAGGTAATATTTTAAAAATTATTAAAGATGATTTTAGCAATTGCTCAATCGTAAAAAATTAATTAAAAGGAATAAAATGAGAACTGAACAAGTAGCAGCAAAAGCATTAGAAAAAGTAGGAAATGATAGATATATTCTATCTTTAATAGTAGCTAAAAGAGCTAGAGAATTAAGTGATGGTGCTGAACCTTTAGTAAAAGTTGAAAAAGGAAAAATGAAATTTACTGATATAGCAATGTTAGAAGTTGCTGAAGAAAAAATTATATTTGATGGTGTAATAAACGAATAAAAAAATGAAAAATATTCTAAGTTTTGAAACATTATTAGAAGACATTAAGCATTGTAATGATTTAAATAAAGCACGGGAATTATTGTATTCACTTTTTTCAAGCACTCCTATGCTTGAAAAAGCTTTAGATTTTTGTATAAAATCACATGAAGGACAATTTAGAAAAAGTGGAGAACCTTATTCTATTCATCCTATTTTAGTTGCGTGTTTTGTAGCTTTCTTTTCAAAAGATGAAAGTATGATTTTAGCAGCACTTTTGCACGATGTTGTAGAAGATACCGAATGCACTCAGGAAGAACTTGTAAAAATGTTCGGACATTCTGTGGGTATTTTAGTTGAAGGTATGACTAAAATAGTTGAGATTAGGGGAGATAATTTAGCTAGTTCAGAATCAAACGAAAAACTTAGAAAATCAGCAATGACTTTTAGAAATATGTTAATGGTTAGCATTGAAGATAGTAGGGTATTGCTTGTTAAATTATGTGATAGATTGCATAATATGCTAACTCTTGATGCGTTAAGAGAAGCAAAACAAAAAAGAATAGCTGAAGAAACTCTAATGGTATATGCACCAATCGCACATAGGCTAGGAATTTCTAGTATTAAAAATTACTTAGAAGATTTAAGTTTTAAATATCTAATGCCAGTAGAATTTAAAGAAATAGCAGATTATTTAAAGGCAAATAATGTGCAATTACAATTAACATTAAATGATTTTATTGAAAAAATAATTAATTTAATGCGTGATAACGGATATATTGAAGATGTAGATTTTAAAATAGAAAAAAGAATAAAACATGTATATTCTATTTTTTTAAAAATGCAAAGAAAAGGCGTTAGTATTGAAGAAGTGCTTGATTTATTGGGGATTAGAATTTTAGTAAAAGATGTTAAAGATTGTTATATAGTTTTAGGGCTTTTACATGTGCATTTTAATCCACTTGCTTCAAGATTTAAAGACTATATTGCCTTACCTAAGCAAAATGGTTACCAAACAATCCATACTACTTTATTTGACGCGCAATCAATAATAGAAGCACAAATTAGAACATATAAAATGCACGAAACTGCAGAACTTGGAATTGCAGCACATTGGAAATATAAAAATGATAAAGAAGACTATAAAGCTGATTGGGTAAATGATATAGCAACCAATAGTTCTTTAGAAGAAAAAGACAATGATTTGGCATTTTATGAATACGCAAAAGATAGTTTATATGTTGAAGATATTGCGGTTTATTCTCCAAAAGGAGAGATTTTTACATTACCTAGAGGTTCTACTGCTCTTGATTTTGCTTTTGAAGTTCATTCACAAATTGGTCTTAAAGCAAGTCACGCTTATATAAACAGAGTAAAATCTCCATTGCTTACAAGTCTTAAAAATGGGGATATTGTAAGAATTGAGATAGATGATAACGCAAAACCAAGATGTTCTTGGCTTGATAGTGTGGTTACTGCTAGAGCTAAAGCTATGATTAAATCACATTGCAAGCAAAGAATTTCAAGTATAGACCAAAAAGCTGGGTTAAGAATTTTGCAAACTATTTTTAGTGCTGATGAAGACAAAATAAATACTTGGATTGCAAATGAAAAACTATCAAAAAATGTTAAAAAATGCACTACAGATAATATTACTTTAAGTAAGGTTATAGATAGTCTTAAAAAATATTCAAAAAGAATTTGGCTAGTTAAAAATTATGATTTAAAAAAACAAAGAATAGAAAATCTTGTTGTATATTCAAACTACAAAATAAATAATGTGGATTTTGATTATTGTTGTAACCCAAAAAGAGGTGATGATATAGTTGCTTTTAAACATAATCATTCTGTTACAATTCATAATAAATTATGTGAAAGAGCAAGTAAATTAATGGAAGATTCTAAAGAAGAAATGGTGCTAATTAAATGGTCTAAGCATGCTCCTAAAAATTATAAAATGATTTTTTCTTTAGAGAATAAAAAAGGCACATTATTAGCATTATTAACAGAATTACTAAAACTACAAATCAATGTTAATAGTATTAATATTACAAAAAATGCTGATAGTTTATTGGAGTATTTTGAAATAGTTTTTGAAGTACCTGATAATCAAAATATAGAAATAGCAAAAGAAAAAATCAAAACAAAATGTAAAATCTATGAGTTTATATCATTAAAAGACGCTTATAGTGAATAAAGGATAAAGATGAATTTGAATGAAATTTATAATGATTTAGAACGCGGTGTATCAGAATTTATTGATTTAGAAAAAATTAAGAATTTGATTAAAAATTACTATGAAAAGGGCGAAGTATTTTATGTAAAAGCTGGGTTTGATCCAACTGCACCTGATTTACATTTAGGTCATAGTGTTATTTTAAACAAAATGAGATTTTTGCAAAATCATGGTGCTATAGTTCAATTCCTAATAGGAGATTTCACTGCTCAAATAGGTGATCCAACAGGCAAAAGTGCTACTAGAAAACAATTAAGCAAGGAAGAAGTTTTAAAAAATGCAAAAACTTATGAAGAGCAAGTTTTTAAAATTTTAGATAAAGAAAAAACTGAATTAAAATTTAATTCAACTTGGCTTAATGCTTTAGGAGCAGTTGGCATAGTTGAACTTACATCAACTTTTAGTGTAGCTAGAATGCTTGAGAGAGATGATTTTACGAAAAGATTTAAAGAACAAAGCCCTATATCAATTAGCGAATTTTTATACCCACTTTTACAAGGTTATGATAGCGTTGCATTAAAATGTGATATTGAAATGGGTGGAACTGACCAAAAATTTAATTTATTAATGGGTAGAACATTACAAAGAACTTATAATACAGGTAAAGAGCAAGGTATTATAATGTTACCGCTTTTAGTAGGTCTTGATGGTGTTAATAAAATGAGTAAGAGTTTGGGTAATTATATCGGAGTTAGTGAAGAACCAAATTCTATGTATGCAAAATTACTTAGTATAAGTGATGAATTAATGAAAGAATATTACAATCTTTTAAGCTTTAAGACAACAAAAGAAATTAATGATATTTTTGACAATATTAAAAACAATACTCTACATCCAAAGGTTGCTAAAGAAAATTTGGCTTTAGAAATAGTTGAGAGATTTTGGGGTAAAGATTTAGCAATTAATGCGAAAAATGAGTTTGATAATATTCATAGTAAAAATGAAATTCCAAGTGATATTGTGGAGTTTAATTTTAATGAAGAACAATGGATTATAAAACTAATGCAAGATACTAATTTGGCAAGTTCAGGTAGTGAAGCAAGAAGAGCTATAAAAGCTAATTCTGTAAGTGTTAATGGAGAAAAAATTAGCGATGAACAACTAAAATTAAGCAATGGTGAATTTATAATTCAAGTTGGAAAAAGAAAATTTGCAAAAGTAATAATAAAAGGATAATAATGAGCTTACCAGAATTAAAAATAAGAAATTTTACATTAAAAGTGCCGGTATTTCAAGGAGGTATGGGACTTGGAATAAGTTGGGATAAATTAGCTGGTAATGTTAGTTTAAATGGAGCTTTAGGTATTATTAGTTCGGTTGGAACTGGGTTTTATGAAAATAGAGCACATATTAACAAAGAACTAAATGGCAAACCTTATGGAAGTGAGAATTTTTATTCTACAAAAGGACTTAATGCTGTAATTACTAATGCTAGAAAAATCTGTAATGACTCACCATTAGGCTGTAATATAATGCACGCATCAAACGAATATGAAAGAATAGTAAAAGACGCTTGTAATGTTGGTTTTAATGCAATTATTAGTGGTGCAGGATTACCTACAAATTTGCCAGAATTTACTAAAGACTTTCCTGATGTTGCATTAATTCCTATTGTATCATCAGCAAAAGCACTTAAAATAATTTGTAAAAGATGGACTCAAAGATACGATAGATTGCCTGATGCAGTTGTTCTTGAAGGGCCTTTAAGTGGTGGTCATCAAGGATTTACATATGAACAATGTATAGACCCAAATTATCAATTAGAAAAATTAATTCCTGAAGTTAGAGCTGAACTTAATGAATGGGGAGATAATATTCCTTTAATTGCAGCTGGTGGAATTTGGAATAAAAATGACATTTTAAATGCTATTAGTTTAGGTGCAAATGGGGTTCAAATGGGAACAAGATTTATAGGAACTTATGAATGTGATGCTGCACTTGAATTTAAACAAGTATTATTAGATGCTAAAAAAGAAGATATAGAATTGCTAAAAAGTCCTGTTGGCTATCCTGCTCGTGGTATTAGAACAAACCTTCAAAAAATGATAGAAGAAGGCACTGCTCCTAAAATTTCTTGTATAGCAAATTGCGTTGCACCATGTGAGCGTGGTAGGGGCGCTAAAAAGGTAGGATATTGTATTGCAGAAAGACTTTATGATGCTTATAGTGGAAAAAAGGAAAGTGGATTATTTTTTACAGGTGCTAATGGATATAGATTAAATAAGTTAATTAGTGTTAAAGAGTTGATTGAAAAATTAGTTAATGGTGAAGATGAATAAAATCTTACTATTATTACTAAGCGTTGTTTTGTTTGCTAGTAGTTTAAATGAAGAATTTGTTAATTTTGATAAGAGTTTTTTATTATCTAGCAAAACAGAACAATTAGCAATTCATCAGAGATTAAAAACTATATATATTAAAAGTATAATTTCTGATGATATTGATACCAAAAAAGAAGTTTTAAAAAGAATTATTTTAAGTTCAAAAACATTAAAACTTGATTCATCTACATATCAAAAAGAATTACAAGATTTAGGTATTAATCCTAATAAGATTTCATTTAATAACATAAATAATACTGATGCAAAAAAGACTAAAGATATAGCTAAAGAGCAAAAATCAATTAATACTCAAAATACCAAAACACAAAATACTAAAACTACAACAAATACTTTAAATTCTAAAAATATAAATAGTCAAAATAAGCCAGAAACAAAACAAGAAGAAGTAAAAAAAACTTATATAACTAAAATTAATAAGGCAAATAATACAATAGAAATATCATTAAAAGGAGATTTTGATAATAATATAAAAAGTATTATCTATAATACAAAAGAATTAAAAAATAAAATATTGGAATTTAATGCTGCTTTAGATATAGGAAAACAAAATTTCATAGATAAAAATTATGAAGTAAGTTTGGTTCAATTTAATCCGGAAAAAGTAAGATTTGTATTAAGGTCAAAATCTGATTTGAAATTAGATTATAAGATTGATAATAATGTTTTACTTATTACTATAGATGGTAATTTGCAAGAGCAAAATAAGCAAGAAAATACTACTCAAATAAAAAAATCTTTAGTTGAAGATAAAAAAGAATTAGATAATAATACTAAAGTAAATAATAATGTAAAAAATGCTACTACTAACGATAAAAACAAACAAGAAAGTAATATAAATACGAAGCTAGATAGTAATGATAATGCTACAAATAATATTACAAATGATAAAAACAAAAAACCTATAACAATTACAAAAGCCGTTAAAAAAGATAATGGGGTTTTATTGACTTTAAACAACTCTTTATCAAATGATGATATTAAAACTTTTAGCTATAACAACAATCAAATTTTAGAATTTGACGCAGTTTTAAATGGTGGTAGGAAAAATTATGATTTTAAAACATACTCTATTAGTGTTTTACAATTTAATCCTAAAAAGGTAAGAGTGGTTTTATACTCTAAGAATACTAAAAAAATATTTTTTAATATAAATAATAATTCTTTAGAAGTAAGCACTGATGAGATTAGTGAAAAAGTTGAAGTTGGATTTAAAAAATCAAATTTATTAATTACTTTAGACGCAGGTCATGGTGGAAAAGATGTAGGTGCAACTGCTTTTGGCAGATATGAAAAAAACATTACTCTATCAATAGTTCTAAAATTAGAAAAAGCTCTAAAAAACAAAGGGTATAAAGTATTTTTAACAAGAAAAAAAGATGTTTATATAAATCTAAGAGATAGAACTAAAATGGCAAATGATAAAAAAAGTGATTTATTTATAAGTATTCACGCAAATTCTATCGGGGATAAGACAAAATTTGATAAAATATATGGAATTGAGACATATTTTCTCTCTCCAGCTAGAAGCGAAAGAAGTAAAAACGCAGCTGCAATAGAAAATAAAAGTGATATTGAAGAGATGAATTATTTTTCTAAACAAACTTTTTTGAATTTTTTAAATAGAGAAAAAATTATTTCATCTAATAAGTTAGCTATTGATATACAAGGTGGTATTTTAAATAATATACCTAAGGGATATTTAAAGCGAGATGGTGGCGTAAAAGAAGCTCCTTTTTGGGTTTTAGTTGGTGCTTTAATGCCTGCTGTTTTGATTGAGGTTGGCTATATATCACATCCTATTGAAGGTAAAAATATCGCAGATAGTGCTTATCAGGATTATTTGGTAAATGGTATTGTAAATGGAATTGAGAGTTATTTTGTTAAAAATAAATAAGGAAGTTTTATGAAAAAGGCGAATTGGATTTTAAAAAATGATGAGATTTTTTCTTTAGATTTTGATGATTTTTATTACAACATAAAAGAACCTTTAAAAGAAAGAAATGGAATTTATATAGATAATGCTTTTAGTAACGCATTTAATAAATTAACTATTTTAGAACTTGGTTTTGGATTGGGTTTAAATTTCTTTTTAAGTGCAAAAAGAGCTATTGATTTAGGCATAAAACTCCATTATGTAGCGATTGAAAATTATTACCAAAGTATTGATGATATAAGATATTTTTGTAATAAATTTGGTATAGAGTTAAATAATAATTTTATTAATGATTACCCACCTTGTAAAGATGGAATTTATAGAATAGAATTTGATGGGGTTGTTCTTGACTTGGTATTTCAAGATGTAAATATTGCTTTAAAAGATTTAGATTTTTTAGCTGATGTTGTATATGCTGATGGTTTTTCTCCTAATAAAAATAAAGAAATGTTTTCTAAAGAGACTTTAAAATATGTCAAAAAGCTATTAAAACTAACTGGTAAATTGGTTAGTTATAGTTCAAATTCTGATTTTAAAAAATCTTTAATTGAATTAGGATTTGAAATACACGATATTAATTTGGGAATAAAAAGAGAAAGCACTCTTGCTATATTAAAACATAAAGATTTACAAGATGATATAGAAGGATATTTTCATAAAAATTATTTAGAAGTTAATAATATAGCAATTATTGGTGGTGGTATTGCAGGCGCTACAATAGCTTATGAACTATCAAAGTTAGGTAAAACTATTAGTGTATTTGAGCAAAGCCATACTTTAGCAAACGAAGGAAGTGGAAATAAAATAGGGTTATTAACAGCATTAATTCAAAATCCATCAAGTTTGTTAGGAGAATTTAGTCAGTTTTCGTTTTGGCATAGCTCAAAATTTTATAAAAAATTAGGCTATAACCTAGAAGGGATATTAGAGCACGCATATACTGATGAATTAAGAGAAAGATTTAAACTACAAAAGGATAATCCATTAATTAAATTACATTTTGATTTTGCATATTTAAAAG
This sequence comes from Campylobacter sp. RM9331, assembly GCF_020137685.1. Taxonomy (NCBI): domain Bacteria; kingdom Pseudomonadati; phylum Campylobacterota; class Epsilonproteobacteria; order Campylobacterales; family Campylobacteraceae; genus Campylobacter; species Campylobacter sp. RM9331. The sequence goes on along the minus strand of NZ_JACGBA010000007.1, from coordinate 58,926 downwards.
ATGGTGGGACATTAGAACCCTGTAAATTAGTTCCTAAAATTTTTGCAAAATCCAATACTAGGATATTTTTAAATTATAAACTAAATAGTTTTAGAGAATTTTATGATAGAGTTGAGCTTGATTTTGATAATAAGACTATGATTTTTGATGCTGTAATATTTGCTAGTGGTGCATATTCTAAAGAAATCTTTAGTAATTTACCATTATCAGTAGTAAGAGGTCAGGCAACTTGGCTAAAAAATAAAATTAAATATAAGCACCCAATTAGCTCAAAAGCTTATATAACTGGAGCAAAAGATGGGATTATTTTATTAGGTGCTACTTATGATAGAAACTTAATTGCTGAAGCAAGTAGAGAGTATGATGATATTAATATAAATAATTTTAAAGAAATTTTTAAAGCTGATTTTAGTGATTTGGTAATAGGTAATAGGGTTGGTTATAGAAGTTATTCTTCAGATAGATTTCCTATTGTTGGAGCTTATTTTAATGAAGAAAAATATAAAAATCTTTATAAATCTTTACAATTTGATAAACATAAACCGCAAGTAAATTCTCCAAGAAGTAGGATTTTTATAAATACAGCTCATGGTTCAAGGGGTTTATCTAGTGCGATAACATCTGCAAGATTAATTGCTAGTTATTTTAACAACACACCTAGTGGAATGTTTAAAAGATACGAATACGCACTTCATCCTGCTAGATTTTTAATAAGGGATTTAAAAAAAGGCTTAGTTAAAGATTAGGAATTTAAATTCCTAATTTTGCTATTAAAAACTAATAACAATTCAATATTAATTTCTTTAAAAAAGCGTAATTTTTATATTTTAGTATTAAAAATATATATTGATTTAGCACAAACTTAATTATATTTTTTATTTAAAACTAGTGCGAAAAAATACCAAATAATTATTTAAAAATGTTAAAGTTAGGGCTATTAAATTATCAGGATTTGTATTGAAAAAGATTGTATTTTTATTAATTAGTGCTTTTGTTTTTTCAAAGGAATTAAGTGATGAAAAGTTATTTAAATTAGCCGAGACAATTAGCGGAAGAAATGTTGAGTGTAACGGACATGATTATTTTGTAAATTTAAATAATTATATAGATGAGCTAAATAAAGCTTATAATGATAAAAATATTTATCAAAATCCTATAAAAGATTATGATAAATATTATGATTATTTTCAATATTGGGGTTATCAAAGCATTGGCAATAAAAGATTATTTGATGAGTTTAATAATGAAATAAATAATTTTTGTAGCAATAACAAGGAGCATTTTATAAAGCTTTCTTCTAAAAATTATCAAAAATCTTGTGAGAATTTTACTCAAAGGCTAGGAATGAGAGCTTTTGGCTCTATTAATAAATTTATTAAGCTTGATGATATTTATATTGAATTTTTAAAGATAGAAAATCCAGAAGATAGCATTGCATATCTTAACGAAATTAGCCCAAATTATTATCAGTTAGATTTTTTATTAAAAATAGCTTTATTAGCTAAAAAAGATATGAAAATAATAGAGTTTTTAGCTAAAAATAATACAAATATTAATTCAGGTTATGAGAGTGCGATTTTTTATGCACTTGATTATTATGAAGCATTAGAATATTTATTAGAAAACAAAGCCAATGTTAATTATGTAAATGCTCTTGGTAAAAGTGCGATTTTTTATGCAGTTGAAATCAGCGATATTAAAACTATAAAATTACTTATAAAATATGGGGCTAATCTTAATTTACAACAAATTGATAGTGAAGAAGAGCTAAAAACAAATCTTCCTTATTATATTTCTTTTTGCTCTTACATTCATCCTGCAAAGACTTTAGTAATACACGCAGCATCTTTAGCGAATTTAAATACCTTAAAATTGCTTATAGAAAATAAGGCTGATTATACGATAAGCGATAATTTTGGATTAAATGCACTAGATTATGCGATGATTTATAACAATAAAGAAAATATTGAGTATTTAAAAAAATTAGGATTAAAGGAGAAAGAACAATGAAAACAGCGTTTGTAACAGGTGCTAGTAGTGGTTTTGGAAAAGCGATTGCTAAAAGACTTTTAAAGAATAATTATAAAGTAGTAGTTCTCGCAAGACGCAAGGAAAAATTATTAGAATTTGAAAATGAATTTAAAAATAATGTATATATAGCAGAAGCTGATGTAAGAGATATAAATGCTTTAAAAAATGTTGTAAATAATTTGCCTAATGATTTTAATAAAATTGATGTTTTAGTTAATTCAGCAGGATTGGCATTAGGCTTAGGAGAGTTTTATAAATTAGATTTAGCAGATATTGAAACTATGGTTGATACTAATATAAAAGGACTTTTATATGTAACTCATTTGATTTTACCAAGAATGCTTGAAAATGGCGGACACATATTTAATTTTGGTTCAGTTGCTGCTAATAACCCTTATTTTGGTGGTAATGTATATGCAGGAACTAAAGCTTTTGTAGGTCAATTTAGTCACGCATTAAGAAATGATGTAAGAAAAAATAATATAAAAATTACTGATATTGCACCAGGATTATGTAAGACAGAATTTAGCGAAGTGCGTTTTAAAGGCGATAAAATTGCAGCTGATAAAGTTTATGAAAATACAAAATACCTTGATGCAGAAGATATTGCTGATGCAGTTATTAGTATTATTAATTTAAAAGACCATGTAAATATCAATAGAATAGAATTAATGCCTGTTACTCAAACTTGGGCAGGTTTTCACATACAAAAGGATAATGAATGAAATATTTAAAAATAGAAGGTAATGCAAAATTAAGTGGTAGCGTAGAAATTAGTGGAGCTAAAAATGCAGCTTTACCATTACTTGCTGCTGCTTTACTTATTAAAGGAAAATGCACTTTAACAAATCTTCCTTTAGTATCAGATATTAAGACTATGTTAAGATTGCTTGAGAATTTAGGAGCTACATATGAACTAAATAATCATAGCGTTACAATTGATTCAAGTAATGTATTTAATACAAAGGCACTTTATGATATTGTTCGCAAAATGCGTGCTAGCATATTGGTTTTAGGACCTTTGCTTAGTAGATTTAAAATTTGCGAAGTATCTTTACCAGGTGGCTGTGCTATAGGACAACGCCCAATTGATATGCACTTAAGTGCTTTAGAGAAAATGGGTGCTAATATTGAATTAGTTGATGGCTATGTAAAAGCTAGTGGAGAGTTGGTTGGAGCTAAAATACATTTTGATAAAATTTCTGTTGGTGCTACTGAAAATACAATTTTAGCAGCAGTTTATGCTAAAGGTGTAACTACTATAATAAATGCAGCTTGTGAGCCTGAAATCGTTAATTTATGCGAGTTTTTAGTAAAAGCAGGTGTTAATATAAAAGGTATAGGGACAAATACCATTGAAATCACAGGAGTAACCAAATTAAATACTGATTTTACTTGCGAAATTATTCCTGATAGAATTGAAGCAGGAACATATCTTTGTGCAGGTGCTATTACAAAATCAAATATAGAAGTTAAAAATATAATTCCAGAGCATTTGGGTGCATTATTATCAAAATTTGATGAAATGGGAATTAAATACGAAACTTTAAAAAATAGTATTAAAGTATATTCAAGCGATTATAAAGCGGCAAATATCAAAACTAGCGAATATCCAGGCTTTCCTACTGATATGCAAGCTCAATTTATGGCTTTATGTCTTAAGGCAAATGGAGAAAGCATTATTGATGAAAGATTATTTGAAAATCGTTTTATGCATGTAAGTGAGCTAAATCGTATGGGTGCAAATATCAAGCTAAATGGACATATTGCCAATGTTAAGACTTCTAGTTTACAAGGTGCTGAAGTGATGGCAACTGATTTAAGAGCTAGTTCGGCATTAATTTTAGCTGCACTTGCTGCAAATGGGACTACTAATATTCATAGAATTTATCATTTAGAGCGTGGATATGAGAATTTGTGTGAGAAATTAAGTAAATTAGGTGCGAAATTAGTTGAATTAAAGGAAGAAGAATGACAATTAATGAAGCATTAGAAAATATAAAATCACTTAATCACACTCAAAGCACCGAAATTGTTAATTTATTTGATGCAAAAGGAAGAGTTTTAGCGAATGATTTTTATGCTAAATGCAATGCTCCTTTATTTACAAATTCTGCAATGGATGGCTATGCTTTAAAGGCTAGTGAGTTTAAAAATGGTCTTAAAGTTTTAAAGACTATTTTTGCAGGAGATATGAGTGAATGCGAGATTAAAAGTGGCGAATGTGTAAAGATTATGACAGGTGCAAGAGTGCCAAAGGGTGCTGATAGTGTTTTAATGGTTGAAAACTCTATTATTAAAGATGATTTAATGTATGCTACAAGTGATAATTTAAAAGTAGGTGAAGCTATAAGATATGAAGGCGAAGAATACAAAAAAGGCGAATTAATTATCAAAAAAGGCGTTATTACTGATGAAATTATTATGATTTTAGCTAGTAATGGAGTTTTTAATATTGAAGTTATTAAAGAAATAAAAGTTGGTATTTTTGCAAGTGGTCTTGAGATTATTGAGCCTTATTCAAATGGATTTGGTGTTTATAATTCTAATGCTTATGGAATTTATTCTGCTTTTAAGAGTTTTTCTAAACCTTATTATTTAGGGGTTTTAAAAGATGAATATGAGTTTGTTTTAAATTCTTTAAAAGGTGCTTTAGATAATTTTGATTTAGTTGTAAGTATCGGAGCTGCAAGTGTAGGTGATGCTGACTTTATCAAAAAAGCTTTAGATGAGCTAGGTTTTAAGCCTATTTTTACTAAGGTAAAAATGAAACCTGCAGGTCCTGTTAGCTTATATTTTAAAGATAATAAATATATTTTGGTTTTACCGGGTAATCCTATGAGCGCTTATATTGGGGCTTTAATTTATGCAAGAGCTTTAATTTATAAAATGCAAGGAATTGTATATGAAAAGCCAAGTTTTTTATATCCTATATCAATGGATTTAAAAATTAAAAATAATAAAGAAAATGTAGTTATTGGAAATATTATAAATGATACTTTTGTTCCGTTTAATAATGCAAAACTTAGTAGCGGACAAATTACTCCATTAAATAAATGCACTCATTACATAATTTGTCCTATTGATTGTGATATTAAGCAAAACGATAAAGTAAGAGTTTATGAACAAAGTATTTAGTTTATTTTTATTAAGTGGTGTTTTGTTTGCTAATAATTTAAGCGATGAATTATTAAAACATTGGAAAAAACAAGATGAATTTTTAGAAATAAAAAGTCTTAGTTTTAATCCTAATATTAATAATTGCAAAATTATTACATATCCAAATCTTAGCAAACAAGGATTTTTTAAAGCAAATTGCAATGATAAAGATATGCAAATATCTTTTAAATTACAAGCTCTTACTAAGGTTTATATTTTAAAAAAAGATGTCTTAAAAGATGAAGAAATAGGGCTATTTGATTTAAAAAGTGAAAAAATTGATTTTTCAAAATTACCTTATAATGCTTTAAGAACACTTGATAATAGTATTAAGTTTAAAAGCAAAGTAAGAGCAGGTAGTATTATAAAAACCTCTATGCTAATGCCAAATTATTTAATTAATAAAGATGATAGTGTAGTTGGTATTTTAGATGATGGAGATTTGAGTGTGTTTGTTGATTTAATAGCCTTGCAAAGTGGAGTAAAAGGTCAAAGAATTCGCCTTAAAAACACTCAAGGACACAATCTAACTGGCGAAATAATTAATGAAAAACAGGTCTTAATAAAATGAGAATTTTAGTAGCGATTAATGGAGCTAGTGGAGTTAATTTGGCTTTAAAATTAGCTAAGGTATTAAGCAAAGAAAATGAAGTGTATTTAATCCTTAGCAAAGGTGCTTTAAAGGTTTTAAAAGAAGAAAATAATAAAAAATTAAAAAAATACATTAAAAATACAAATATTATTCTTTTAAAAAATGATGATTTAGCTGCACCTGTATCAAGTGGGAGTTTTAAGCTTGATGCGGCGTTTTATTATGCTAGTAGTGATTTTTTAGCAAAGGCTAGTTATGGTTTTAGTGATACTTTAATTCTAAGAAGTTTTGCTGTAAATCTTAAAGAAAATAGAAAAATCATAATAGCTCCAAGAGAAATGCCATTAAATGAATTAATGCTTAAAAATATTTTAAAATTAAATAAATTAGGCTGTATAATAGCCCCTGCAATTTACGCTAAATATTCTAAGAGTTCTTTTAAAGAATTTGTAATAGGTAAATGGTGTGATTTGCTTGGAGTTGAATATAAAAAATTTAAAAGATGGAAAAGCGAATGAAAAAAGCAATTTATCCAGGCACATTTGATCCGATAACAAATGGGCATTTAGATGTAATAAAAAGGGCTTTAAAAATTTTTGATAAATTAATAATAGCAGTTGCTAAAAATGATAAAAAAAAGCCTGATTATGATTTAGAAACTAGGATTAATTTAGTAAAAAATGCAACAAGTGGATTAAATGTAGAAGTAATAGGTTTTGATAATTTATTGGTAGATTTTGCAAAAGAGCAAAAAATATATACTATTGTAAGGGGTTTAAGGGCTGTGAGTGATTTTGAATACGAGTTACAAATGCACTATGCAAATGCTGAATTAAACGAAGAGATAGACACTATTTATTTAATGCCAAGCCTTAAAAATGCCTTTATTTCAAGCTCAATTGTAAGAAGCATTAAAGCTCATGGTGGAGATATTTCAAAATTAGTCCCATCTAGTATTTTAAAGGATTTAAAATGAATTATTACGCTTTTGAAGGAATTGATACTCTAGGCAAAAGCACTCAAATTAAGCTTTTACAAGAATTACCAAATTCTTATTTTAAATTCCAGCCGATTTTTGTAAAAGAACCAGGTGAAACTACTTTAGGAATAAAATTAAGAGAATTGATTTTAAATGACGAAATGAGTAAAAAGGCTAGAATGTTTTTGTTTTTAGCTGATAGGGCTGAATTATTTTCAAAAATTGATTTTACTAAAGAATTTATTATAGCTGATAGGAGTTTGTTTTCTCATTTAGCTTATGAAGTTGATAGTGATTACAAACAATTATTGGATTTTAATTTATTTGCAACTAATAATGTTTTACCTAATCATATAATATTTTTTAAAGGCAGTAAGGAATTATTAGAAAGTAGATTAAATAATAAAAGCCTTGATAAAATAGAGCAAAAAGGCGTAGAATATTTTTTAAAAGTTCAAGAAAATTATGAAGCGATTTTTAAGGCTTTAAATTTAAAAGTTTTTACAATAGATGCAAGTCTTAGTATAGATAAAATAAATACAATGATTAAGGAGTATATAAATGATACATGCAATTAAAGGAATGAATGATTTATTAGATGATGATGCGTTAATTTACGAAAAGATTATAAAAACTTGTGAAGAAGTAGCAAAAACTTATGGTTATAGCTATATTGAAGTGCCACATTTAGAAGTTACTCCGCTTTTTAAAAGAAGCGTAGGAGAAAGTAGCGATATAGTTGGTAAAGAAATGTATGAGTTTTTAGACAAAAGTGGGGATAGCGTATGTCTTAGACCTGAAGGAACTGCTGGGGTTGTAAGAGCTTTTATTGAGCATAAGATGGATAAAGCTGGAGTTGTTAAAAGATGGTTTTATCACGGCTCAATGTTTCGCTATGAAAAACCACAAAGGGGTCGTTATAGAGAATTTCATCAATTTGGCTTAGAGTGTTTTAATATAGCTAATGTTTATGAAGACGCTAGTGTGATTATGATACTTGCTAAAATCTTTAAAAAACTTGATATTAATTATACTTTAAAAATCAATTCTTTAGGCTCGCCTGAATGCCTTCAAAACTATAGAAAAGCATTAAGAGAATATATTGCAAACATTGAAAATAGTTCTGGTTTTAAATTCTGTGCTGATTGTGCTAAAAGAACACAAACTAATGTTATTAGAGTATTAGATTGTAAAAACGATGAATGTGCTAAACACTTAACAAACGCTCCTAAATTAAGTGAGTTTTTAGATGATGAGAGTAGGGCTGATTTTATTAAACTACAAGAGATTTTAAAAGATAATGAGATTAGTTTTGTAATTGATGAAAGATTGGTTCGCGGGCTTGATTATTATTCAAAAACAGCATTTGAGTTTGAAAGTAGCGAAATAGGTGCAAAGGCTGCAATAGCTGGTGGTGGAAGATATGATTATTTGGTTGAGTATTTAGGCGGAGCTAAAAGCTATGGCGTTGGATTTGCTATGGGTGTTGAGCGTGTTATGGATATTTTAAGAAGTAAAAATATAGAGCAAAAATTACAAAATACTTATTTTTGTATATTAGATGAAGAATTATTGCCAATTGCTTATAAATTAGTTGATAATTTAAGAGAAAACGGAAAAACAATTAATCTAAATTACGAAGCAAAAAAATTAGCGAAACATTTAAATATAGCGAATAAACAAAACTATAAATACTTTATTGCAATTGGTAGTGATGAAGCTAGTAAAAATGAAGTATTTTTTAAAGATTTAGAAAGTGGCGAACAAAAAAGTATAAAATACGATGAATTAAAGGAAATTTTATGAATGATTATGGCATAGATATTTGGGGAGATGATAATTTTATCATTAAAAATGGCAAGGTATGTTTAAAATACGGAAGCGAACCTGCCATTATTGATATAGTAAATACTCTTTTAGATGATGGATATAAAGGTCCTATAATTTTAAGATTTAATCATTTGATTAAAAAACAAATAGAACAAATCTATATAAATTTTAATAATGCCATTAAAGAATTTGATTATCGTGGTAGTTTTAATGCTGTTTATCCACTAAAAGTCAATCAATTTCCTGGTTTTGTAAAAAGTCTTGTAAAACTTGGTAAAAATCTAAATTATGGTCTTGAAGCTGGTAGTAAAGGAGAATTATTATTAGCTATGGCTTATAACAACGAAAATGCTCCAATAACTGTTAATGGCTTTAAAGATAAAGAACTAATAACAATGGGCTTTATCGCTGCTGAAATGGGGCATAATATAACTTTAACTATTGAAGGTATTAATGAGCTTGAAGTAATTATCAAAACAGCAAAAGAGCGTTTTGGGATAAAACCAAAAATCGGTCTTAGAGTAAGGCTACATTCTTTAGGTAGTGGAACTTGGGCTAAAAGTGGTGGGATTAATTCAAAATTTGGTCTAACATCAACTGAATTAATAGAAGCAGTAGGGCTTTTAAAAGAAAATGATTTATTAGATTGTTTTACTATGATACATTTTCATATAGGCTCACAAATTAATGAAATACATCCTTTAAAAAAAGCTTTAAGTGAAGCAGGAAATATTTATTTTGAATTACGCAAAATGGGTGCAAATAACCTTGAAAATATTGATATTGGTGGTGGTTTAGCAATTGAGTATTCACAATTTCAAAAGACTTCTCAAAGAAACTATACTTTAAGCGAATATGCAAATGATATTGTATTTATTCTAAAAACTCTTGCAGCACAAAAACAAGAAATAGAGCCAAATATTTATATAGAAAGTGGTCGTTTTGTAAGCGGTTCTCACGCAGTATTAGTAGCACCTGTTCTTGAACTATTTTCTCAAGAATATTCAGAAAGCAAAATGCAGTTAAAAGAAAAAAACCCACAATTAATAGATGAATTATGTGATTTATACAAAAATATAAAGCCAAGCAATGCAGTAGAATATATGCACGATAGTTATGATCATTTAGATAGTATTTTAACCTTATTTGACTTAGGATATGTAGATTTACAAGACCGCTCAAATGCTGAAATATTGGTTCATCTAATAGGTAAAAAAGCAGTTTCTATGCTAAGTCCAAAACATTTATTAAGAACTCAAAAAGAAGTTCAAGAAAGATATTTGGTCAATTTTTCAATGTTTCAAAGTTTGCCAGATTTTTGGGGCTTAGGGCAAGAATTTCCTATAATGCCACTTGATAGATTAGATACTCAACCAACAAGATCGGCTAGTATTTGGGATATAACTTGTGATAGTGATGGAGAAATATCATTTGATGCTGCTAAGCGTCCTTTATTTTTACACGATGTTGATGTAGAGCAAGAAGATTATTTCTTAGGATTTTTCTTAGTTGGTGCTTATCAAGAAGTATTAGGAATGAAGCATAATTTATTTACCCATCCAACTCAAGTTAGTATTGATATTGATGATAAAGGTTATGAGATTGAAAGCATTATTGAAAGTCAATCAATTAGGGATATTTTAGAAGATTTAGACTACGATATTCGTGAAATTGATGAAAAAATTCAAGATAAAATAAATTCTTCGGAATTAATAAATGAAAAAACTAAAAAACATATTTTAGGTGAGCTTTTCATATTTATGCACGATAATGGATATTTAAAGAAAATTTAAAAGGAGAGAATATGCAATTTTCAGAAAAAATTAAAGGTTTAGAAGAATCAATAACTTTAGCAATTACAGCTAAAGCAAAATTACTAAAAGAACAAGGTGTAAGAGTTATTAGTTTTAGTGCAGGAGAGCCTGATTTTGATACTCCGCAAGTTGTAAAAAATGCAGCTATTAAAGCGATAAATGATGGATGCGGAAAATACACTCCAGTATCTGGAACTACTGAAGTTTTAAAAGCAATTTGCACTAAGCTTAAAAAAGACCATAATTTAGATTATGAGACAAGTGAAGTAATAGCAAATGTTGGTGCTAAACATAGTTTATTTAATGCAATTCAAGCACTTGTTTGTGATGGTGATGAAGTAATAATCCCAGCTCCTTATTGGGTAACTTATCCAGAGCAAGTTAAGTATTCAGGTGGAGTTCCTGTGATTGTAACTCCTAAAAAAGATTTTAAAATCAGTGCTGATGAATTAAAAGCTGCAATTACACCTAAAACGAAAATATTAATATTAAATAATCCTAGTAATCCTAGTGGAGCTTTATATTCAAAAGATGAATTAATGGCATTAGCTAAAGTTTTAGAAGGCACTAGTATTGTTGTATTAGCTGATGAAATGTATGAAAAATTAGTTTATGATGGAGAATTTGTAGCGTTTGCAAGTTTAAGCGAAGATGCACTAAAACGCACGGTTACAATAAATGGACTTAGCAAATGTGCTGCAATGCCAGGATATAGATTTGGTTATAGTGCTAGTAAAAATAAAGAATTAAATAAATTAATGAAAAATCTTCAAGGTCAATGCACAAGTAATATTTGTAGCATAACTCAAGCTGCTGCAGTTCCTGCTTTAGTTGGAGAGATTGATAAAGATATTGAGATGATGAAAAAAGAATTCAAAAAAAGAAGAGATAAAGCTTGTGAAATGATTAATAGCATTAATGGGCTTAAATTAAGCGTAAAACCTAGCGGGGCGTTTTATTTATTTATTGATTGCTCTAGTATTAATCCTGATGATATTGAGTTTTGTGCTAAGCTTTTAGATGATAAAAAAGTAGCTTGCGTGCCAGGAAGTGGATTTGGCATGAGTGGGTATTTTAGAATTTCTTATGCAACTTCAATGGAAAATATCATAGAAGGTATAGAAAAAATCGCAGAATTTGTAAAGGAATATAAGTGAGTAAAATCGCTATAAGTATTTTAAGTGGAGGGCTAGATAGTTGCGTTAGCACTGCTTGTGCTATAAATGAAGGCTATAAAGTAATAGCCCTTCATTTTAATTATAGTCAAAGAACAGAGCAAAGAGAATTACAAGCTTTTAATGAAATTTGCAAGTTTTATAATATAGAAAAATTAGTTGTGGATATGGATTTTTTCAAACAAATTGGCGGCTCTAGTTTAACTGATATGAGTTTAGAAATTCCAAAAGATGAATTAGGTAAAAATGGTGAATTGCCAAATACTTATGTGCCTTTTAGAAATGGGATTTTTTATAGTATTGCTGCTGCTGTTGCACAAAGATTTAATGCTAGTGCGATTTATACAGGCTTAGTTAGTGAGGATTCTAGTAATTATCCTGATACTACTTTAGATTTCGTTGAAAAAACCGCTTCGTTTATAAAAGAAGGTAGTGGAGAAGATATTAAAATAATTACTCCTTTAATCAAGCTAAAAAAATCAGAAATAGTAAAACTTGGAATGAGCCTAAAAGCACCTTTAGAGCTTAGTTATAGTTGTTATGATAGTAATGATTTAGCTTGTGGTAAATGTGAATCTTGCCAATTAAGACTAAAAGGATTTAGCGAAGCTGGGTTTAATGATTTGATAAAATATCAGTAAGATAAGATTTAAAATAAGAATTTAAAATTCTTATTTTAAATTCTATTAAAAGGAAAAATTATGCTAAAGGTTATTTCTAAGATTGATGGATATATCATTTCTTATATATCTTTTTTGATGTTTTTTAAATATTTGTCTGATTATATTGCTTCAAATGTTTCAATTCAAATTCTTTTATCATTTGTGTTTATGTATTTAATCAAACTAGCCTATCAACAATTTTTAAAAATAGAATATAAAAATATACAAAATAAAAATCAGATTTTTTCTATGTTTAAAATAGGCTTATTGCCAGCTATTTTATTGTATTTTTTATGTGTGGATTTTTACGAAGCTTTTTTTACTAATTATATGAGCTTTTTATTTATTAAATTTCCTATTGTTTTTTTAAATTCTTTTTTAAATATTTTATTTTTCGTAATTTTAATAATTATTTTAGCTTTTGTTTTGGGTTATATTAAATACTCTCAAGATAAAGATTTAGCTAATAATTTATGATAATAATTTTAAATAAGTTCTAAAATTTATGAACTTATTTATTAATTTTTATATTAAATTTGCGTCTTTTAATATCTCTTTTATTGCTTCTGCACTATCTTTGCTTTTTAGATTTATGATTAATATATCATCAATATTTACAGAGTATTTTTTACCTGCGTATTTTATTATGGTTTTTTTGAGATTTTCCTTACCAAGTTCTGTAAATAAATCTTCGTAATAATAGCTAGAAATCACCATATTAATACTATCTTGTATATAATCATTTTCGTTATTAACATTATCTCCTATGATTTTTAAACTTAAAATAATTTTTTTAAGCCCATTTGATTTTGAATACAAATCGGTCTCAAAATTATTAATTTCTATACTATTCGCAAATGCAAAAATACTAAAAAATATTAGCATTATTTTTTTCATAATTGCTCCTTATCGCAAAATTGATAAAATGTTTTTACCACTTGATTTGTCTTTGCCTTTAGTCTAAACAAATTCTCATACGATTTATCACTTCCATTAAAAATAATTTTAAAATTATTAGGATTTGAACTTCTTGATAATGCAACATATAGCTGACCTTGTGCAAAAATCCTATCGCATTTGCAAATTAGTTTATCAATACTCATTCCTTGACTTTTATGTATGGTAATAGCATATGATAATTTTAGTGGGAATGCTTTTAATATAGCATCAGGTTTGGTATCAACTAAATTAGGATTAACCCTATAGCTAGCTGCTATTTCAGGGTCGTTAAAATATAAAAATTCTTTAGGATAAACTGAATAAATCATTCTATTAGATTTAATCTTTAGTTCCTGCTCACTTTTATCCCACGCAATTATTTCTCCTTGCATTCCATTATAATAATTATCAGAATTATAAGTAAAAATAACTTTAGCTCCAATTTTAAAAATAAATTCTTCTTCAATTGGTTGAGCTTTTAGCCATTGTTTAAATTCTTTTTCTTGTTCTTCATTTAATTCTGTATTTTTTTTAATACTTGAGTTAAAAACATATTCTTCATCATCAATTTTTTTAAGTTTAGCATTATTTATATTTTTTGCTTCTTCATTGGTGCCACAAATAATTGTATAATCATCATAATTATTTATATCATCTTGAATTTTATACTTTTTAAAATACTCTATGCAAGTATTAGTTATATTGCCAATCCTAATACTTCTTAGATTTTCATAAAATTCCTTATCTTCCATTCTGTGCTGGGTAATTAACTCAATCACCTTAAAATTACATTCATTCCAATATTTAGAGCAAAAAGCATAATTTCCATCGGATTTTACAGGTTCGAGTTGATAAAAATCTCCAACTATTAGTAATTTTATATTGCTATAACCAAAAAGCCTTGAATAAATCATATCAAAAACATCACTACTAATCATTGAAATTTCATCAATTATTATTAAATCTATATTTGATAAAGACTTATTTAAAGCCATTAAATCATCTTTACTTGTTTTTAGCTCATTAATGTTTTTTGCAAGTCTTAGTTTAAAAAATCTATGAACAGTGTCTCCGCCAATATTAATAGCAGCAAGTGCAGTGCTTGCTAAGACTATGGTTTTAAAGGCTTCACTTTTTATTATTTTTTCTATGGTGTAGGATTTTCCAACTCCTGCACCACCTGTTAAAAATACATTTCTTCCTTGCTTTAATAAATCAATGATATGTTTAATTTGATTCATTTAAGATATTTACTTTATAGTTTTTAGTAGTAAGATTATTTAATCTTAACATTAAATCATCAAAATTATCTCCATCATAAGGATAAAAAGCTACACAATCTCTTGCTTTAGTATTTAAAAAATCATATATTTCATTATTTATTATTTGTGTTTTTTCTTTACTTGTTCCAGAAAATAATATTATTATTCCGCTATCTAGTTCAAATACACAATCAGTTTTTCTTAAAATACTAGCAATTACTTTTCTATGCTCTTCATCAGGACTTTTTATATAAGTAAGACAAAATTCAAAATCTATATCATAAAAATACCTATAAATATTAGCAGTAAAAAAATCTACAACTTTTCTCATATCTTCTTTTTTAAACATTTGCATAACATAACTCCTTTTTATTCGTTTCTTAAAGTTTTTAACACATCAATTTTACTTGCTTTATATGCTGGATAAAGTGATGATAACACTACTATTAAACTAGCACCTAAAATAATAAAACAAAAATCACTTATACTTAAATTAATAGGTAATTTTGAACTACCATAAACATCAGCTGGTAAAGAAATAATATCAAAAGTATCTAAAAACCAAAGTCCAAAAAATCCTAATAAACAACCAAAAATAATTCCGACAAATCCTATAAAACAACCAATGGTAAAAAATGATTTTTGTATTTCGCTTTTGCTTGTTCCTAACGCTAAAAGTAGGGCTATTTCATTTCTTCTATTTAAAACTATCATAAATAAAGAAGTAATTATATTTAAACTAGCAATAATTACTATCATCATTAAAATAAAAAATAATGCTTTTTTTTCTAAATCAATTGCACTTAAAATATTGCCGTTTTGTTCCCACCAGCCAACTAAAAAATAATTATTTTTGTATTTTTCATTTAATTTTTTAATTTCTTCTTTAGGATTTGTAGTATCTATGTGAATGCCTGTAATGTCATTATTTTTTAATACCTTTTGTAAATCTTTAATATCTACATATACATATGATGAATCATAAGCATTTAGACCTGAATGAAAAGTATTATTTACATAAAAACTTTTTATATTAGGTGTAATACTAAAAGCATTTGCATTAAGATTTGTAAAAATTATATGTATTTTATCTTCTTTATTAACTTCTAATCTTGAAGCTAGTAAATTGCCTAAAATTGCAGGGAATTTCAAATTAGAATTTAAATAATAATCTTTAAAAATTTTATTTACTTCTTTTTCTTTTTCAAAATCAATCCCAAAAATTATAGCACCTCTCATTTCATTACCATATTTAATAGCGGCTTGTGTTTGAATAAAAGGACTAATTTTATAATCTTTACTTAATTCATTTATTAATTCTTCATCAATTAATGTGGTTTTAGGATATAAAGTAATTGGATAATTCATAGTAAGTAATTTATCAATAAAGCTTTTATTCATTCCATTCATTACTGCCATAGTTATTATTAAAACACAAACTCCTAAAGCTACTCCGATAAAAGCAAGTAGCTTAGTAATCATAATAAATGGCATTGATTTATCAAATCTTAGGTATTTAAAAAGCAAGTATCTAATCATAAATATTTCTTCATTACTTCTGCAATTTGTGTTTCTGTAGCATCTTTAATAATCAAATCTGCAAAATCTAAATTCTTTTTAGCGTGTTTATTGCCTAAAAATAACATTATAAAAGTATTTGGATTTTCGCTTTTTACTTGATTAATATTACTAACTAAACTTTCATAATCAAATAAAATAGCCTCATATCCAATGGCAATGATTTTATAATTATTTTTTAGTTCATCTTTAAATGAACTTATACTATCTACTTTTTTATTCAATTTTGCGTGTTTATTTGCGATATGATATAAATAATCACTTTGCATATCAGAACTAAGCAATATTAATACATCGTTTTGATAATTTGTTGTATTCATATCACTTTTATAATCATTTAGCATTGTTACTAAAATATTTTTTAATTTATTTTTATTAAAAGGTCTTTTTAAAAAACTATCTTTATTGCAATTTTCACTTAAGATAATTGTATTTTTTTCTTTATAATTAAAATTTTCATCAGCTATAACGCAGGCATAATTTGAAAAATCATTAATTTTTGTATAAAAATCAACACTAATTCCGTATTGATTTAGTAATGTTTCTAGCAAAAAGTTTTCTAATAAATCATTATTTAAAATAGCTATTTTTGCACCTGCAAAATTAGGATTTAACTCATTATCAAAATTATCGTAATTAGTTTCGTATGTAATTGTAGTTTTTGTTAAAGAGTATATATTTTGAATATTATCTTCATTATGCTTTTCTATTAATTCTTTAATTTGATTTAAATTCTTATCATTTGTATAAGATAACACGGCATTTATATTCTTTAATTGTTTAGCATTATCAATTAAATGTTTATGTAAAAATTCATTGTGATTTTGTAAAGCCATCATTTTTTGTTTGATTTTACCAACCTCATCAACGATTAATCTTAAATTCTTATTCAAATCTAAGTTATCGCTATTAGCACCTAAACTTTTTAAAATTTCTTTTAAAATATTTATTTTTTGGTTAGCACTTTTTTTTCTAATTAATGCAGCCATAAAACTAACAGCATTAAATATCAAAATTATTGCTAGAATAATTGTAAAAATTGTTTGATTTAATAGGTTTTCTATAAATAAACTTGCTATTAAAATAGCACATAATAATATATTAAACAAGCTTGGGAACACAACAATCCTTTATATAATTTAGAGCATAATTATGTCTATTAAATTAAATGATTACTTAATAATTTGGCTAATTTTCGTTGCTACATTTTTATTTGTTACTTTTGCTATTTCATCATAACTTGCATTGTATATATTTTCATAATTTTCAAAGTATTTTAATAATTTTACGATACTAGCTTTTGAAATTCCAATTTGCTCTAATTTTGATGATTTTATATCTTGTTTTCTTTTTGCATTTTGATGACAAGTAATTGCAAATCTATGTGCTTCATCTCTTAGTTTTTGAATAAATTGCAATATTTCATCACTTGTTTTAAGATTAAATTCCTTATCCTTAAAATGTATTTTATCCCTAGCAGCACCTTTTGCTCTATGTGCTAAATGATTTAATTTTTCTTTAGAAATTGCAATTACATCTAAATTGATTTCATTTTGAGCTAAAAGCTCGTTTGCTAAATCTAATAAAGCCTTTCCACCATCTATAATCCACAAATCAGGACAGGCTGATTTATCAAAAGAATTTATCCTTCTAGTAAGCATTTCTCTCATTTGTTCATAATCGTTATTGCTAGTAAGATTAAATCTTTTATAATTATTTTTATTAAAACTATTAGAAAACACATCATAACTAACTAAAGCTCCGATTATTGCTTGACCTTGAAAATGTGAATTATCAAATACTTCAATATTATAAGGAGTATTGCTAAGATTAAAAAAGCTTTTTAGTTTATTTGCTATATTATTTTCAGTCTTTTCAAGATTTATTAAAGCATTGTTTTTAGCTAATTGAATTAGTTTTTTTATCTCTAAAGTTTTTGCTATTTTTATATTTACTTTATGATTTGCAAGATTGCTTAAGTATTCTTCTAAGAGTTCTATATTTTCATTGTGATTTTCTATATAAATATTGTTTGGAATTATTCCTTCTTTATAGTTTGCTAGTATTAATTGGGTTAAAAAATCACCTTCTTTATTAGATATTTTTTCATTTATTACGCTTATTACTTTTCCGTGATTTATCACTAATCTAGTGCTTGATAAGAATTCGTTATTATTGGTTATTGCAAATACATCAAAACTAACATCTTTTGCCAAATCCACTTCAATTTCTTGATTTAAATTCTTTATATGATTTATCATATCTCTTATTTTTGCCGCTTCTTCGTAGTTTTCATTATCAGCGTATCTAAACATTTTTTCATTTAAAATTTGTAGCATTTGTTTTGGATTTTTAAGAGCTTGTAAGGCTTGTTTTAAGATATTTTCATATTCATCTTTAACGCTAAACTCACAAGGAGCTAAACATCTTGACATATCATAAAATATACATCTTTTTTTACAGCTTTTCATTTGTCTTAATGGATAACATAAATACAATGCTTCTAACAAATCCTTAGCCCCACTAGCATAAGGCCCATAATATTTAGTCAGTGGGTCTTTTTTAACCTTTCTAGTTATCTCAAATCTTGGATAAGCTTCTTTTAAATCACAGCAAATATATGGATAAGTCTTATCATCTCTTAATAAAATATTATATTTTGGTCGCATTTGTTTAATTAATGAATTTTCTAAAATCAGTGCGTCTAATTCACTATTTGTAGCGGTATATTCTAAATTATTTGCTTCTTCAATTAATTTTATAATTCTAGGAGAGTTTTTAGGATTTGCTCTAAGGCTTGGAGTAAAGGCAAAATAGCTTTTAACTCTTTTTTTTAAATCTTTTGCTTTACCTACATAAAGCAAGGTATTATTATGATAATATCTATAAACTCCAGAAGAATTTGGTAATGATTTAATTTTGTCTAAGAGATTTGATTTTTGCATTTGTTTTTTTGATACTTTCTTTTAGATTATTTATTAATATTTTTTGCTCTTCATATATCGCTAGATTTTGAAAATTCTCACACATTAAGTCTTTTAAAAATATTTTTGGTTGTTTTGATTTTTCATAATCAATATATGCTTTTAAAATAGCATTAGAATTAATTATAATTTCTTCTTCAAATAGATTTAAAATAGCAGCGTCCTTTGGATTAATTCTTTTATATATTTTAATATGTTCTTTTAATGTTTTTATAGTTGAATCATTTCTTAAATCTTGTGCTAAAGTCGGATGATAAACTCTAATTCTAAAGCAATTTTTATTATATTTTTTAAATACATCACAAACTACACCTTTTTGAGTTAATTTATATTTAAGGTCAGGTGGCATACTTAAAATAAATAATTTTAATTGCTTATTAATCTTTAAAAATAAAAGGTTTTTATTATGAGAAGAAAGAATATTATGAATATTTTCAATGTTTTTAAATTCCACCATATTGTTTTACTTGCTGCCTTGTTGTTTTCTGCTTGTGGGTATAAAAGCGACCCAAGTTATTATAATAACAAGTCAACGCAAACGCAAAAATTACCCTTTGTTGAATTAGAGTAAATAATATCTATCATTTTTTTAAAAAGGAGCTTTTATGGAAATTACATTTTCATGGGCAGGAATTTTATGTTTAGTGATATTTATCATCGGTTACTATTTTATCGCAGCTGAAGATAAATATCATATAAACAAAACAAAACCTGCAATATTTATTGGAACTTTAATGTTTATTATTTTAGGGCTTTATTTGTGTCTAAATGGAAAAAGCACAGAGCCATTAGAGCATGAAGTAAAGGATTTAATAGAAGAGATTGCTGAAATAGTGTTTTTCTTAATGGTTGCTATGACTTATATTGAAGCTTTAATTGAGCGTAATGTGTTTAATACCTTAAAATATAAGCTTGTAACAAAGGGATATACTTATAGAAAATTATTTTGGCTAACTGGACTTTTAGCATTTTTCATATCTCCTGTTGCTGATAATTTAACTACAGCTTTAATTCTTTCAACCGTTTTACTTACAATTGACAATCAAAAAAAGGAATTTTTAGTTCCTGGTGCTATAAATATAGTTGTAGCTGCAAATGCAGGTGGAGCTTGGAGTCCTTTTGGAGATATTACAACTCTTATGGTTTGGACTGCTGGTAAAAGTCCTTTTATAGACTTTTTCGCATTATTTCCTGCTAGTTTCCTTGGTTGGTGGCTTACTGCGTTTTTATTAAGTAAATTTGTTCCAAATGTAAAACCTAATTTTGATGAAAAATCTTTAAAAGTTGAGCGTATAAAAGATGGTGGAAAAATCATTATTTTCTTAGGTGCTTTAACGATTTTTAGTGCAGTTTTAATGCACTCATTATTTGGCTTACCTGCTATGTGGGGAATGATGTTTGGCTTATCACTTTTAAGTCTTTATACTTATAAATTTAATGTCGCTCGTGGCAAAAAAGATATAAATATATTTGCATATATGACTAAAATTGAAATGGATACATTGTTGTTTTTCTTCGGTATTTTAGCCGCTGTTGGAGCACTTCATTTTGCAGGTTGGCTAGCTTATGCTTCAAGATTATATGATTTTGCTGGAGTTATGAGCACAAATATTGGAGTTGGATTTTTAAGTGCAGTAGTTGATAATGTGCCTGTAATGAGTGCAGTTTTAAAAGCAAATCCAAATATGAATATAGATGATTGGCTTTTAGTAACTCTAACGGCTGGAATAGGTGGCTCATTAATTAGTTTTGGTTCTGCTGCTGGGGTTGGAGTAATGGGAAAAATGCGTGGAATTTATACCTTTGGCTCTCATATGAAATATGCTTGGACTGTTTTATTAGGTTATGTTCTAAGTGTTATTGTTTGGTGGTTACAATTTGAATATTTTGATTTATATTAGGAAAGGAAATTAATGGAAAAAGCAGATATTTTAGTGCTTGACTTTGGGTCGCAATATACCCAACTTATTGCTAGAAGACTTAGAGAGCAAGGAGTTTATACACTTATTTTACCATTTAATATTAGTGCGAATGATATTAAAAATTATGAGCCTAAAGGTATTATTTTAAGTGGTGGTCCTGCTAGTGTTTATGCAAATGATGCTTATTTTTGCGATAAAGAAATTTTTGATTTAGGTTTGCCGATTTTAGGGATTTGTTATGGAATGCAGTTAATGGCTCATCATTTTGGAGCAGTTGTTGCACCTGCAGGGCATAAAGAATATGGTAAAGCTAAAATTAGCATTCAAGAAGATAGTTGTTTATTTAAAAACTTACCTAAATCTCAAGTGGTTTGGATGAGCCATTCTGATAAGGTTGAGAATTTACCAGCAGGATTTAAAACTATTGCTGTTAGTGATAATAGTCCATTTTGTGTATATGGTAATGATGAGAAAAAAATGTATGCCTTACAATTTCATCCTGAAGTTCAACATAGTGAATTTGGTAAAAATATTCTTAAAAACTTTGCAAAATATGTTTGCAATTGCGAAAGCGTTTGGAATATGGGTTCATTTGCTAAGACACAAATTGAGAAAATTAAAGAGCAAGTTGGAGATAAAAAGGTTCTTTGTGCAATTAGTGGAGGTGTAGATAGTAGCGTTGTTGCTGCATTGCTTGCTAGTGCTATTAAAGAACAAACTATTTTAGTTTTTGTTGATACTGGATTACTTAGAAAAAATGAAAAAGAGCAAGTAGAAAGTATGCTTAAATTAAAATTCGGAATAGAATTAAATACTATTGATGCAAGAGAAATTTTCTTAAAGAAATTAAAAGGTGTAACAGACCCAGAAACTAAGCGTAAAATTATCGGAAATACCTTCATTGAAATATTTGAAGATTTTGCAAAAAAACAAGAAGGTGTTGAATTTTTAGCTCAAGGCACTTTATATACTGATATTATTGAAAGTAGCGTTGTAGGTAGCTCAAAAACAATTAAGAGCCATCACAATGTAGGTGGCTTACCTGAAAAGATGAATTTAAAATTAGTTGAACCTTTAAAAGAAATATTTAAAGACGAAGTAAGATTGCTTGGACTTGAATTAGGTCTTACTAAAGACTTAGTATATCGCCATCCTTTCCCAGGTCCAGGACTTGCAATTAGAATTATGGGTGAAGTAAATGAAGAAAGCCTAAATATCTTAAAAGAAGCTGATGATATTTTCATTCAAGAGCTTAAAGCAAATGGTTATTATGATAAAACTTGGCAAGCATTTTGCGTATTGTTAAATGTAAGAAGCGTTGGAGTAATGGGTGATAATAGAACCTATGATAACGCAATAGCTTTAAGAGCAGTTGATGCAAGTGATGGTATGACAGCTACATTTTCTCATTTACCTTATGAATTATTAGAGAATGTAAGTAGAAGAATTATAAACGAAGTTAATGGAATTAATAGAGTAGTTTATGATATTTCTAGTAAGCCACCTGCAACTATAGAATGGGAATAAAATTCCAAATAACCCTAGCTTAATTAATACCTAAGCTAGGGTTAATAAAACTCTTTTAAAAACATTTAAATCCTTTTATAAAAATATCAAGCTTTTTAATGAGAAGATTTTAATATAAAATAAATTATATTAATAAAAATTAGAATTTTAATTGTATTTTATGTATTTTAAATACTATTCAAGCAAAAAAGGTAAAACTATGAAATGTATTGGTAAAATTTTTAATATTTTAAAACTTATCATAGGTATTTTAAAAAATATTTTTCTTGCTTTATTTATAATTTTTTTTATACATCTTGTATCTTTAATTTATATCAATGTTTGTAATGATATATTATTGCTTTGCACGATAGTTTTTGCTTTTCTTTATTTGTTAACATCAATGATTATAAGAGATTATAAACCTTCTAAAAAAGTTTTATATATTTTTATTACTTTATCAACTTTGCTAATAATTTCACAATTTTATATAACACATATAAAAGAACCAAATGAATTAATAAAAATGATTATAAGTTCTAATAAAGGGTATTTTACAGATGGAAAGAAAGGCGGATATATCTATGTGATAAAAAATGATTTAGATTTATTTGATTATGTTAATACAAAAATAAGAGATAATACTAAAAAATATTTTGAAGATAATGGATTTAAACAAATTAAATTTAAAAATAATGTTTATTATTGCAAGAAGATTATAAAAGGTCAATATTATGATATAACATTCGTTAGTAATGAAACGGACAATGGTATTGTGATGAAAGATATTGTAATAAGATACGAGCCATTTCTTGGAATAGAATATATACAAGATTTATTTTAATAAAAAAGGAAAGTAATGAAAAACTATATTAATATGCTAATATCTTGGGTTATTATTAATTTAAATAGCAAGGATAAAGCTTTAATAGATTTTGATTATTTTAAAGCTATGTTTTTTCCATTTTCTTATTTGAAGATTAGTATTTATAGATTTTTATTATTCTTGTTTTATTTATCGCTTTATTATTCTGTTGATTTAGGACTTTTAACTAAAGCATTTTCACATAACTCAAATGATAGCTATATATTTTTCAACATAATTTTTACAATTATTCATTTTTTTATTACTGCCTTATATGTGGTTTTTTGCTAGTTTTAAAAATAAAATTTTACATAAAATCAATATTGAATATGCGTATATAAGTTTGATTTTTATTGTTGCATTATTGTATCTTTTTTATAATATTTTTCCTAGTTTTAGCTTATTAGTTATATCTTTAATAATACATATTGTGTGTTATTTTTTAGAGTTAAGACAATTTATTTATTCTTTTTAACTATTGCTATTTTTATTACTTACTATCAACAATTTTATAAAATATTTTCAAAAGAAGTTATTTTAAATATTAATTTGTTTTATATGTATTTAGCTCTTGCAATAAATTATATTTACAATAAAATTATTTCAAAACTAAAATAATATAATGCGAGAAAATATGGCTTTTAAAAATGATTTTATTGTATTTATAAAAAATATACTTTTTTATCTAGCTTGGTTTTTCTTTTTCGTAGCTTTAGCTTTGTTTTATTTAATCTATATAAATCCATTGAGTTTTAATAATCACTTAGATTTTATAATTTATTTGATAATTTCAAGCCTATCTTTTATGCTTTATTACATAATTTCTAAAAGGCTAAAAAACTTTGAAATATATTTAAAAGATAGATTTTTTAGTGTTTTAAAATATTTTTCATTTTACATAATGTTTATTGCTTTAGCTAATGCTTTATTTAATCTTTATGTAAAAAATGATTTTATTTTAGACATTATTTATGCGATTTTATTTTTTATAATTTATAAATTAGTTGGTAAAAATACAATTAAATACCAAGCACTTACTTTAGCTATCTTGTTAGTATTTTGCGCCTATAAATATTATGATTATTTTTTAAAACAGCCAAATGAACTTGTAATGCAGATTATAAAAGCTAAAAAGATTAATTTTGATGATTATTTTTTAGTAGATGATATTAATTTAATCAATGCACTTAATAAAAACATAAAGGATAAAAGCCCTTATGAAGTTTATGAATATTTTAAAGAATTTAAAATGCTAAGGTGTTATAAAAATGCTAATATTTGTTATAAAAATGTAGTGTTTGGTAAGACTATTTTCATAGCTTTAATTTATAAAGATAAAGTAATCCAAGAAATTCATTATAAGTTATATAAGTAGGATTTGCTTATTTTGTGTAAAGTAGATTTATTTTCTATCTGCTTTATAATATATTTTATTTATTTGATTATCTTGCAATTTTATTGCTATATCAACTGGGTTGTTATAAATAGTATCTTGAAAATACAGCATATTATTTTTCTCATTTTTTCTAAATCTATATTTTTTTAGATATTTAAGAATTTCATCATTGTTTTTATCTAGTAATACAGCGTTGAGTTCTTTTGTAGTAACTTCATTTATTATGCAATATCTTTGATTTTCTAGGCAAGTTTTATTAGCATTTATGATTTTTACTATTAAGTCATTTGGCTCTTTTATAAAAAATTCATAGTATTTATAAGCAGATACTAAAGCTAAAATTATTAAAAAGTATTTATTAAATTTAATCTCATCTAATCTCTTTTTAATACTTCCATAAATAGCAGAAAGCAAAATTGCAGATATAAAATAATAAGCAAAATTAAAGCCCATAAAAAGTTCAATCAAGCCAACAACTACGCATAACCAAGATAAATAATAAGATAAATATTGTAAGAGTTTTATAATTTTATGCAACATTTCACTACTTTTTAATACAAGTATTAGAAATATTTAGGATTTACCTAAGTAAATCCTTATTTTTTAGATAGTTCGTTTATCATATCTATAAGCATTTGTGGAGATTTTGCATAAGCTAAATTGATTACGTATTTTCCATTTACAATAAAAGTTGGAGTTCCGTAAGTATTAGCAATTTCATTTGCAATATCAGTTGAGCTTAATAAATATTTTCCTTCAGGGCTTTGTAAGAAGCTTTCTAATTTTTTCTTTGAAATTCCAAGAATACTTAGACCAGATTTATAAAATTCATCAGGATTATTATTCCAAGTTGATTTATTTTTAAACATTTCAACAAAATAAACGCTACTAATTTTATCATATAGGCTATTTTTATCAATCAAGCTAATTTTATTTTTTTCATCTTGATAATGTGCGTATGCAAGTAAATTAGCCATTTCTTGACCAAATTTTCCCCAAGTTTTTACCATCATTAATCTAATATCTAAATCTTTTAATTGCTCTTTTATTAGTCCTAAAGTATTGTGATTGTGGTGTAAATAACAATGCGAACATTGATAAGACCATATTTCTGTTAAAGAATTATCAGAATTTGGGATTGGATTTTCAAGCACATTGTATTCTACACCTTCACTTAAGGCAAATAAGTTTGAACTAACAAGCAACACTAAAGCTAACTTTTTAATTTGTTTTAACATTTTTTCTCCTTAAAAAAATTGCATAAATATATAAAATTTTAATTAATAAAAATTTTCTATTAGAAATGATAATGATTAACAAAATATCGTATAATAATGGTTCAATTTAAAAAAAAGGATAAAAAAATGAAAAAGATATTTTCTTCAATCATCGCTACTGCGATTTTAGGCTCAAGTGCTTATGCAATTACTATTGATGAAGCTAGTGTAAAAGCTCATTTTGTTGGCTTTAAAATGGAAAAAAAATTAGGTGTTCCTGGTGTTATTGATGATGCTAAATTTGAATTTAGCAAAACAAGTGGCTCTGTTGTAGATATTTTAAACGGAACTAAAGCAAGTATGGATTTTGCTAACGAAAATACAAAAGATAAAATTCGTGAAAATAATATCCATAGAACTTATATTGCAAATCTAAAAAATAGCAAAATTGAAGCTAGTTTAAAAGATGTAAAAGGTGATGAAACAAGTGGTAGTGCTACAGGTGTAATCACATTTAATGATATTACAAAAGAAATTCCAATGACTTATAGCGTAGCTGATGGTAAATTAGTTGTAAAAGGAGTAATCAATATGAATACTGATTTTAATACAACTGAAGCATTCACAGCACTTTCAACTGATAAACAAATCTCGGCACTTCACGGAAAGAAAACTCACGAAGAGGTTGAAATTTATTTTGATGTAGATGTTAAATAATCTTTAAAGGCTAGAATACTAGCCTTTAAAAAACTTAAGGATTATTTAAATTGATTTTAATAGATTGTATTGATATTGATAAAGCTTACGGCGAAAAAGTTATTTTAAAAAATGTAAATTTTAGTATAAACGATGGCGAAAAAATCGCAATAATAGGTAAAAACGGGCAGGGCAAGTCTACATTTTTAAAAATAATTACTAAAGAAATAGAACCTGATAATGGTAGGGTTTTGATTAATTCAAGTATAAATTTTTCTATGCTTTCTCAAAGCATTAATATAGATTATAATCTTAGTGTAGATGAATATATTAAATTAGAATTAGGCGATATTTTTAATGCTTTAAGCGAATATAATGAGATTAATTCTAAACTATCAACTAATCCAAATGATAAAGAATTATTACAAAAACAACAAATTTTATTTGATTTAATAGAGAGCAAGGACGCTTGGAGTATTGATAGCAAAATAAATAGAGCTTTAAAAGAATTTGAATTAAGTAGTTTTATAAATAGAAATCTAGCAAGTCTTAGTGGTGGAGAATTAAGAAGATTAAGCCTTGCTTGTATGCTGCTTAAATCTCCTGATGTTTTGATTTTAGATGAGCCTACGAACCACTTAGATGTAACTATGTGTAAATACCTTGAAGATATGTTAAAAGCTAGTAAAAAATGTGTTATTTTTATAAGTCACGATAGATATTTTATAGACAACATTGCAAGTAAATGCGTAGAAATAGAAGATGCAAAATTAAGAGAATTTGAAGGTGGGTATTCAAATTATTTACAAGCTAAGGCAAGATTACTAGAGAGCCTTAATAAAAGCTATGAAACCTTAGTAAAACAATTAAAAAGCGAAGAAGAATGGTTGCGTCGTGGGGTAAAAGCAAGGCTTAAGCGAAACGAAGGCAGAAAAGAGCGTATTTTTAAAATGCGTGAAGAGGCTAAAAAAAATCCTAGTATTTTGAATAGACTAAGAGTTGAGCTTGCCCGTGCAAGTGATATAAAATCAAATCCACTAATAGCAAATAAGAAAAAAATGCTTTTTGAATTACACGATATTAGCCTAACGCTAGGCGAAAAATTATTATTTAAGCCATTTAACGCAAGGATTTTACAAGGTGAAAAAATAGCAATTGTAGGCAAAAACGGCTGTGGAAAATCTAGCTTTTTACAAATTTTACTTGAAAAACTTCGCCCTAGCAGTGGTTTTATTAAAAAAGGTGAGATAAATATAGGATATTTTGACCAGAAAAAAAGTGATTTAAAAGATGATGAAACTTTGATTGAGTATTTTTGTCCAAATGGCGGTGATACTATCAATGTAAAAGGCTCTAATATGCATGTATATGGATATTTAAAGCATTTTTTATTTCCTAAAGAACAACTTACTTATAAAATCGGCTCACTTAGTGGTGGCGAAAAAAGTAGGGTGGCTTTAGCAAAACTTTTTACAAAAGATTATGAGGTATTAATTTTAGATGAGCCTACTAATGATTTAGATATTGCTACGATTAATATTTTAGAGCAGTATTTAATGGATTTTAAAGGTGCTTTGATATTTGTAAGTCATGATAGATATTTTACGGATAGACTTGCTACTAAGCTTTTTGCCTTTTCAAATCAATCAATTGAAATTGAAACTATGAAATTTAGTGAGCTTTTAGAATTAAACGATGAATTAAGCGAGTTAAATAGCGAAATAGAAAATGATAAAGAAAAACCAGTAAAAGTTGAGCGTAAAAAAAGCGTAAAATTAAGCTATAAACAAAATAAAATCCTAGAAGAACACCCAGTTAAGATTGAAGAGACTGAAAAAGAAATTAGATTATTAAATGAATATTTAAGCGACCCTGCAAAATATGAAAAATATGGGATATTGGCTCTTAATGAAAGACTTGAGAATTTAAATCAGGAATTAGAGCTTTTAGAAAATGAGTATTACGAAGTTTTAGAACTTACAGAAAGGTTAGAAAATGTTGATAATTAGCATAATTAGTGTAATTTTTGTGATTGAAACAATACTTAAATTACTTGAAATAAATCATATTAAAACAAAAACAAATAAAGGCTTTTTAAGTGATGATCAATTTATAGAATTTAAAAATATAGCCATAGTTGAGCATAAATTTTCAATACTAAATAATTTTTTAGCACTTATTTTAAATTGCGTATTCATATTGGTGTTATTTAATGTATTAAAGGTTCATTTTGAGTCTAATTCACTGCTTGATAATACTATTTTAGTTTTATTGTATTTTATTATAAATTCTTGCATTCTAACTTGCTTAGATTATTATAAAACTATGGTTGTTGATACCAAGCACGGCTTTAATAAAAAAACTCCTAAAATGTATTTTAAAGACCTTTTAAAATCATTAATCTTATTAGTAATTATAGGTGGAGCTTTAGTTTATATTTTGCTTTTTGCTATTGCTAAATTAGGCGAGTTTTGGTGGATAGGTGGCTTTGTTATTTTATTTATTTTTAGTCTTTTAGCTATGGTTATTTATCCTAATTTTATAGTTCCATTGTTTAATAAATTAAGCCCTGTAGAAGGTGAATTAAGAGATGATATTGCAAAATTATTAGATGAATGTGGCTTTAAAAGTAATGGGGTATTTAGTATGGACGCTAGTAAAAATGATACCAGACTTAATGCTTATTTTGCGGGTATGTTTGGAGCAAAAAAAGTAGTTCTTTATGATACTTTAATCAATGCTATGAGTAAAGATGAATTACTTGCCGTATTAGCTCACGAATTAGGGCATTTTAAACATAAAGATATTTTAAAAATGCTTTTTATAAGTGGTTTAAATCTATTAATTACCTTTGCGTTTTTTGGATATTTTTCAAGTTTTTTTGAAAATCAATTTAATTTAGAAGGCTTTGTATCTAGTCCGTTGTTTGCTTTTATTATGGTAGGCTCGGCAATTTCGTTTATTTTAAGTCCTATTTTAAATTCTATTTCAAGAAAAAATGAATTTAGTGCAGATAAACACGGAGCAATAAAAACTAGCAAAAACGATATGATAAGTGCTTTAAAGGTATTAGCTATTCACAATAAAGCCTTGCTAGATCATAACGCTATTTATGAAATGGTTTATAAAACTCATCCGAGTTTAAGTAGAAGAATAAGTGCATTAAATGATAGCCACATTTAACGAATTAAAAGCCCTAAGCAATGAAGTAATTGCAAGACAGATTATAATGGAGTATTTTTCATATTCAATGCTTGAGTATTCAGTCGCAAGGGCAAATGTGATAAATCCAAGCGATAAAATTAAACTTTTAAGTATTGCAAACGAATACAAAAACGGCACTCCATTGCAATATATATTCTCAAAAACTTATATAAAAGATTTAGAATTTAAATGTGCTAAAGGAGTGTTAATTCCTAGAAATGATACTGAAATATTAATAGATTTAGCAATAAATCTAATAAATCAAAATAACATAAAGAATATTTTTGAAATAGGTTTTGGAAGTGGGATTATTAGTATATTTTTAAAATTATTTACAAAAGCAAATATAAAAGCTTGTGATATAAACAAATTAGCCTTAAAACTAGCCAATGAAAATGCTAAATTGCATAATGTAAATTGTGATTTTTTTATTAGCGATTTTATGAAAGTTAATTTTAAAGACTATGAACTAATTATCTCAAATCCTCCATATATTAGCACCGAATATAATTTAGATAAATCAGTATTAAAAGAGCCTAAAACAGCGCTTTTTGGTGGTAAAAAAGGATATGAGATATTATTTAAAATAATTGATAAATGTTATTTAGAAAATGTGAGATTTTTAATGTGCGAATTTGGATATGATCAAAAAGAAATCTTAAATAATTATCTAAAAGAAAAGAATTTTAAGGCTAGTTTTTATAAAGATTTAAATGGTTTTGACAGAGTTTTTATAGCAGAAAGGTTAGATTATGAAAAAAATTAATGATTTTTTATTAGCTGGAATAATTTTTGTAGAATTATTCATAGGAATTGTTGTTGCTCCTATTATTTTTTATCCTAGTGCAATTATTGGAGATGGGATTTTAAGCCACTTTCAAAGCGGACTTTTGATGACACAAGTGTTTGTAAAATTTAATTATTTGTTACTTTTCGTAAGTTTATTAAATATTATTTATGAAAGTATTTCAAATAAATTATTTAGTTTAAAGCCAATTTTAAGCCTAATAATTTTGATTTTAGCCTTAGTGTTTGTATTTTATTATACAGCTAATGTGCTTGATATGCAGGCTTTAGGCGTTACTGATAGTAAAGATTTTAATGATAATCATAAGCAAAGTGAAATGATTTTTAAAGTTATGGTTATTTTACAATTAATATTATTTTTTACTAAGAAAAAAGAAAAATAGGCTATAATCGGCAAAATTTAAAAGGAGTTTAGTATGCAAATTAACAATAACATACAAAGCAATGTCTTAATGGCTCAAAATAAACCTACTCAAAAACTTGAAGATACTTCGGTAGAACAATTAAATGAGAAAAAAGTAAGTGAAGAAAAATTAAGCGAGAAAAAATATCAAGAAATCAGCACTCAACAAGATGAAATGATTTCAAAAATTCAAAATAATAATACAAATAAAGTTGATTTGAAAAATGATTTAGAAAAAATAGAAAATAGTTTAAAAACAGCAAATAACAATAACGATAGATTTAAAAATGAAGATTTTTCTAAATTAAACGCTAATTTTTTAAAGCAAAATGAAGAAAGTTTTAAAAACGCTCAGCAAGTTAATTTTAACCAAACTCAAATAGCGTCATTATTAGCGTAATTTTAAGGGTTTTTAGCCCTTAAAATTGATATTCAAGAGATTTTGAAATTCTTTGTATTTTAACGCTTCTTGTTTCTTCATTATTTAAAGTAATTTCCATATCAATATTTGTCTTTTTACTAGCAGTATTTATTATTTTGTAAAAATATAAAAAATCATTTTTATAAGGCAAATTAAATTCATTTTTTGGCAGTTTTAAAAATTGAACCAAATACCCTTCAATTATTATATGTTCAATTTCATTTTTACTAGCAATCACAAAATAATCGTTATTATCCTTAACTCCTAAATAACTAATAATGCAATCATTTACATAATAAGACCTTAGCATTATTTCTTCTTTTGAATTATAAAATTCATCATTTTGCTTAACACAAGCTGTAAAACATATCAAAATTACTAAAAATAAAGCTTTTTTCATTACTTCTCTTTCGTTTAATTTATAAATTTATAATTTTTAATAAAAAAGGTTAATCAATGAAAAAAGCATTCGCATTTACTGGCCCATCAAATTCGGGCAAAACTACACTAATTTGTAAAATTTCAGAGCATTTACAAAAGCTTGGCTTAAAGGTAGCAATAATTAAGCACGACCCAAAAGATAAAGCAGTATTTGATACGAATGGTAAAGATAGTTTTAAATTCTATCAAACGGGTGCTGAAGTTGCAGTTTTAAGCCCTGTAAAAACCACTATTTTTTATCACGAAAGCTTAGAAATAGAGCAAATAATAAAGCAATTTAGCGCTGATATTGTTTTAGTTGAAGGACTTAAAAGTTTGCCTTTACCAAGATTATGTGTGTTTTGCAAAGAAGTTGATGAGAGTTATTTAGAATATTCTTTAGCATTAGCTAGTTATTCTAATAAAAATTATGGTTTAAAGCAATTTAATTTAGATGATATTGCTAGTATTAGTGAATTTGTTTTGAATAATGCTAAGGAGATTTAATGCAAGAAATAATAGAAGCTATAAAACAAAGCGTTTTAAAGATTAAGCAAAGCTTTGATAACCCTGAATATGGCTATACAGAATTAAGCAATGCTAGCGGGGATTTACAATTAAAACAAGATGTATTAAGCGATATGATAATTACAAACGAGCTTAGTAAAATTGGCTCAATTAAAGCAATTATCAGTGAAGAAAAAGAAAATCCACAATTTTTATACGATGATGCAAAATATATAGTTGCATATGACCCACTTGATGGCTCTTCTTTATTTGATGTTAATTTTGCAGTAGGAAGTATTTTTGCTATCTATGAAAATACTGCAGAGCCTAATAGTTTAAAAGCAGCTATTTATTCAATTTATGGTCCTAGAACCCAATTAGTAGTTTGTATAAATGAGCCAAAATTATATGAATATGATGGAAAAGAATTTAAATTCTTAAAAGATTTAAAACTAAATGAAAAAGGTAAATTAAACGCAACAGGCGGCACTCAAAAAGATTGGAGTAAAGCTCATAAAGCAATGATTGATAAAATATTTAGTGATGGATACCGCTTAAGATATAGTGGTGCTATGGTTAGTGATTTACATCAGATTTTAATAAAAGGTGGGGGATTGTTTTCATATCCAAACACAAGTGAAGCTACATTAAATGATGGTAAATTAGGAAAACTTAGGGCTTT
The DNA here is from genome assembly GCF_020137685.1 of Campylobacter sp. RM9331. Taxonomy (NCBI): domain Bacteria; kingdom Pseudomonadati; phylum Campylobacterota; class Epsilonproteobacteria; order Campylobacterales; family Campylobacteraceae; genus Campylobacter; species Campylobacter sp. RM9331. Next base: position 25,875 of record NZ_JACGBA010000007.1, on the reverse strand, counting down.
ATTTGAAGTATTTCCTTTCGCTTATATTTACGAAAAAGCTGGTGGATTTTCAAGTGATGGGATAAAAGGCTCTAAAGGATATGAAAGTTTGCTTAATTTAAAATTTAGCACAATTCACGCAAGCACACCTTGTTATCTTGGTTCAATCAGTGAAAAGGCATATTTAGATGAATATTTATGAGAGTAATTTGCAAATTGCTAAAAAGAATTTGCAAGATTGCCAACAAAAAACGCAAAATAAATTATCTTGTATAGATTGTGAAAAGCTCTGTGAGTGCGATATAAGAAATGCTTTTGTAAAGGCTACTTATGAAAATATGTCGCAAGGTGCTTCACAAGATTTTAATTTTTAAGGATTTAGATGAAAACATATATTACAACTCCAATTTATTATGTAAATGACAAAGCTCATATAGGTCACGCATATACTACTATAATTGCTGATACGCTTGCTAGATTTGCTAGACTTAAAGGAGATGAGACTTTCTTTTTAACAGGCACTGATGAGCATGGTCAAAAAATAGAAGAAAGCGCTATCAAAAACAACGAAAGTCCAAAAGCTTATGCTGATAAAGTTAGCAAAAGTTTTAAAGATTTGTGGGCTGAACTTGAAATTAGTAATGATTATTTTATTAGAACAACTGATGAAAATCATAAAAATTGCGTTCGTAAGATTTTTTTAAAAATGTATGAAAAAGGCGATATTTATAAAGATGAATACGAAGGTCATTATTGTGTATCTTGCGAGACTTTTCATACAAAAACTCAATTACTTGATAATGATAAATGTCCTGATTGCAAAAAGCCTACTAGAATTTTAAAAGAAGAAAGCTATTTTTTTAGATTAAGCAAATACCAAGATAGATTATTAAAATGGTATGAAGATAATCCTACTTGCATTATGCCAGCTAGCAAAAAAAACGAAGTAATAGCATTCGTAAAACAAGGCTTAAGGGATTTATCGGTAACTAGAACTAGCTTTTCTTGGGGTATAAAAATACCTGATGAATTAAATGATAGTAAGCATATAGTTTATGTATGGCTTGATGCCTTGAGTAATTATTTGAGTGCTTTAGGGTATTTAGATAATGATGAAAAAATGTCTTTTTGGCCTGCAAATATTCAATTAGTTGGTAAAGATATTTTAAAATTCCACGCAATTTATTGGCCTTGTTTTTTAATGAGCCTTGATTTAGAGTTGCCTAAAATGATAGGAGCGCACGGCTGGTGGACGGTTGAAGGCGAAAAAATGAGTAAAAGTGTAGGAAATGTAATAAATCCTATTGATGTTAAAAATGAATTTGGCAATGAGCCTTTAAGATATTTTTTATTATCTCAAATGCCTTTTGGAAATGATGGAGATTTTAGCAAACTTGCAATGGTTAATAAAATAAATGCTGAATTAGTAAATGAATTAGGTAATTTATTAAGCAGAAGCATATCAATGGCTAAAAAATATTTTGATTTAAAAGTGGAATTTGAATCAGGATTTAGCGAAGAATTAAATAAAGCAAATGAATATTTTAAAGCAAGTATAAATGCTATAAATGAGCTTAGAATGAATGAATATATAAGCGAAATTATGAAAGCTTTAAGTATAGCAAATGCGATGGTTTCAAAATATGAGCCTTGGACTATGATGAAAAACAACGAAAGCAAACAAACTCAAAGCTTATTAGCAGTAATTTTTAACATTTTAAAAAATGCTAGTATTTTATTAAGTCCTGTTATGCCAAAAGCTAGTGCAAAAATAGCTAATGCTTTAGGAGTAAATATTGATACTAAAACATATAACGATATGTTTAATTTACAAAAAGAATTTAATTTAAACGAATGCGAACATTTATTCTCAAGAGTTGAGCTTAAAGTTGAAAGCAAAGAAGAAGTAAAACAAGAATTAAAAGAGCCAAAAATCAAAATTGATGATTTTGCAAAAATCAAAATGCAAGTAGCAACCGTCTTAGAATGTGAAAATGTAGAAGGTAGTGAAAAATTATTAAAATTCCAACTTGATTTAGGAACTGAAAAAAGACAAGTTTTAAGCGGAATTGCGAAATATTATAATGCTAAAGATTTAGTTGGCAAACAAATTATTTTACTTGCTAATTTAGAGAGTAGAAAAGTATTTAAGCATTTAAGTGAAGGTATGATTTTAAGTGCTAAAAATTCAGATGAAAGCTTAGTTTTATTAACACCGCTTACTAAATGTGAAAATGGTGCTGTGATTGGATAAAAATTGGAAATAACTAATTTTTCAGAATTAATTAATGCAAAAATTATTAATAAGCCTAGTGTTTCTAGGCTTAAAGATTTTTGCCTTAATTTAAATAGCGTTACTAATGCTAGTGCGTTTTTTACTGATGAACAAGCATTGGCAAATGAAGCTATTAAAAAAGGTGCTTATGCAATAATTAGCACTAAGGATTTATCAATTAGTGATAAAGAAGTAGCATTTTTAAAAATAAATGATTTTGAATTTGCTTTAACAAGATTGCTTGCGTTTTATTCAATTGATAAAAGGGTGGTTTTATTAGATGAATTAAGCATAGAATGTTTAAATAGGCTAAATATTACTACTTTAAAAAATGACTTATTTTATGATTTTGAAAATATTTTAAAAAATAACTTAATCTTTTGCTCAAGCAAGGAATATTTAGATAAATTAAGCTTAAGCTATGAAAATGTAAAGTATTCTTATGAAATTATTAAACGCTCTAGTTTTTTTTATCAAGATTTAATATTAAATGATGAGTATTATTACAATGTTTTTATACCTATAATATTTACAGAACAATTTGCAAAAATCAATGTATTTAAAGAACTAAATATCAATTATTCAAATCTTAAATTATTAGATTTTATATTTTTAAACGACAATAATGAAATAGTCAAAATGAGTGAAGGCTCTAAAGTTGTGTTTTTTGAAAATAACGAATTAATCATTAGCGAAATCAAAAAACATTTAAATTTATTTGAAATCACCGAAATAAAAAACCATACTTATATGTTATATAAAGGCGATAAAAATAAATTTATTAATGAATTAAATGTATTTAACGAAGGGTTATTTTTATGATTTATATAGTTTCTTTTGCGTTTTCTTTTTTGATGCTTTATTATTTAGCTTTAGTATTGCAGTTAAATAATTATAAATTTAAAAGAGTTTTATTTAATTTTTCTAAAAAGCGTTGGCATTTTTATTATCTAATAGCACCTTTTTTACTCTATGTAATTACTTGTGATATTAATCATTTTTTAGCCTTAGGAGTAGCTATAATTTACCTTTTAGCTTTAATTTTTTTAGCAAAAAATATTGATAAACCCTTAGTATTTACAGCTAGAATTAAGAGATTATTTTTATTTAATTTATTAGGTGCTTTTGTATTTACCCCAATTCATTTTTATTACAAACTTGACCCACATACCTTAGATATTATAATTTTTGCATTTTTACTTTCGTATATTTGTGAGTATTTTGTAAATAAGAGTTTTTATGATAAAGCTTACAATAAAATAAGCAATTTAAAAGATTGTAAAGTAGTATTAATCACTGCAAGTTATGGCAAAACAAGTATCAAACATTACCTAGCTAGTATTACTCAAAACTATTTTAAAATTCATTATGCTAAAGGTAGTATCAACACTCTTTTAGGGCTTATTAAAGATATTAATGAAAACCTAGACCTAAATACAAATTTATTAATAATAGAAGCAGGTGCTAGAAAAAAGGGTGATATAGAAGAAATCACAAAATTAGTTCGCCCACATTATGTAATAATAGGACAAATTGGCACAGCTCATTTAGAATATTTTAAAAATATAGAAAATACTAAAGAAGTTAAAAAAGAAGCCCTAAAAAGCACTAGATTAGAATTAGCAATCACTCATAGTAGTGTAGGTGAGAGCTTTAGCTATGATAGTGCTTTAAGTGAGATAAAAGCTAGTTTAGATGGGCTTAGTTTTAAATGCAATGATGAAAAGTATTTTGCTAATTTATTAGGTAGTTTTAATGCTAGTAATTTATGTGCTTGTATTTACCTAGCTAAGGCTTTAGGTTTAAATTACGAGCAAATTAGCAAAGAAATAGCTAATTTAAAAGCTACAGAACATAGATTACAAATCATCTCTCGTGAGCCAAAATTTATAATTGATGATGGGTTTAATGGTAATTATGATGGTATGAGTGATAGTTATAGAATAATTAAAGATTATAACTTAGGTAAAAAAGTCTTAGTTAGTCCAGGCATAATTGAAGCAAGTGAAGAGTTGAACAAAAAACTATGTGAAGTAATTAATGAATGTTTTGATTTAGCAATTATTACAAGTGAGACTAATGCTAGAATATATGATGAGAATTTAAAAATTAAAAAAATCATTCTAAAAGATAAAGCAAAATTAATTGAAACTTTAGCTAATGAAACTAAAGAAAAGGATTTAATAATATTCTCAAATGACGCTCCTAATTTCATATGAAAAAATAAAATTATTAGCTAAAAAATTTTTTAGATAATAATTTTTATTATTTACCAATTATTATCCTATCTTATTTATTATTACTTCACATTTTTAAAAGGAGATATAATGAAACAATTAACAACGGATTTTGGTAACCCAATAGGTTCAAATCAAAACTCACTTAGTGCAGGTGCAATGGGACCGCTTTTAATGCAAGATTACCAATTGATTGAAAAACTTGCTCATCAAAATAGAGAAAGAATTCCAGAGCGTGCAGTTCATGCAAAAGGAAGTGGAGCTTATGGAGAATTAAGAATAACACAAGATATTAGCAAATATACAAAAGCAAAAGTTTTTGCTAAGGGTGAAGTTACTCCACTTTTCTTACGCTTTTCAACAGTTGCAGGTGAAGCAGGTGCAGCTGATGCTGAAAGAGATGTTCGTGGCTTTGCGATTAAGTTTTACACAAAAGAAGGTATTTGGGATTTAGTAGGTAATAATACTCCTACATTTTTCTTAAGAGATGCTTACAAATTCCCTGATTTTATTCATACTCAAAAAAGAGACCCAAGAACTCATTTAAGAAGCAATAATGCTGCGTGGGATTTTTGGACTTTAACTCCTGAAGCACTACATCAAGTAACAATTCTTATGAGTGATAGAGGAATTCCTGCATCATATCGCCATATGAATGGATATGGTTCTCATACTTATTCATTTATTAATGATAAAAATGAAAGATTTTGGGTTAAATTTCACTTTAAAACCAAACAAGGAATTAAGTGCTTAACAAATGAAGAAGCAGAAAAAATCATAGCAAAAGATAGAGAATCTCATCAAAGAGATTTATATGAAAATATTGAAAAAGGAAATTTCCCTATTTGGAGCGTAAAAGTTCAAATCCTTGCGGAAAACGAAGTTGAAAAACTTGGATTTAATCCATTTGATTTAACAAAAGTATGGCCTCATAGCATTGTTCCATTAATTGAAGTTGGAGAAATGATATTAAATCGCAATCCACAAAATTATTTTAATGAAGTAGAGCAAGCTGCATTTAGCCCAAGTAATATTGTTCCAGGTATAAGCTTTAGCCCTGATAAAATGCTTCAAGCTAGAATTTTTAGTTATCCTGACGCACAAAGATACAGAATTGGTGCAAACTATCATCAATTACCTGTAAATAGAGCTAGAAATGAAGTTAGCACATATAATGTTGCAGGTGCTATGAATTTTGGTATAGGTGATAATTTAGCTAATGGTGCTTATTATGAGCCAAATACTTTAGGTGGTGCAAGTGAAAATGCTAAATATCTTGAGCCTGATTTGGCAATAGGTAATAGTGCAGCTAGATATGCTCCGCTTGATAATGATTTTTATACACAACCAAGAAATCTATTTAATATCTTACCTGCTGATGAAAAAGAAAGACTATATAAAAATCTAGCAGCAAGTTTTGATGGTGTAAAAGATGAAATCATTGCAAAAGCTCTAGCACATTTTGAAAAAATTAGCCCTGAATATGCAAATGGCGTAAAAAAAGCTTTAGGAAAATAAAATGCAATTAAGTAGTGCCGAATTAGCAAGATACGATGAATTATGTAAAATGGCGTTGGATTTTGCAAGAAATAATGATTACAACACTCTCCTTAACATGATAAAGGCAGGATTTAATGTTGATTTTAAAGACCATCGTGGAAACACACTTTTAATGTTGGCTTGTTATAACGGCTCTTACGAATGCGCTCAAATGCTTATTAGCAATGGTGCAAATGTTGATATGAAAAATGATAAAGGTCAAACTCCACTAGCTGGAGTTTGCTTTAAAGGTTATTTAAATATCGTAAAACTGCTAGTAGAAAACGGAGCGAATATTGATGAAAACAATGGTTTAGGAATGACTCCTTATACATTTGCCTTAATGTTTGGAAGAACTGAAATTGCTGAATATTTAGCTTCGCAAAAATCTAGTATATTAAAAAAATTAACGTTAAAACTCTTAAAACTCTTCAAAAAAGTATAAAATTTAAAAGCAAATAATATTTTTTATAAATAATTAATATTATTTGCTATTTTATGATATATTTTTGCGAAAAATTTTAAAGGAGATAAAATGTTAAATTGTAACAATCTAAATTCTTTTGTATTATTAACTAAAGCCCATTGACCCTTACTCTTATTTTTTAATTTCCCAATTTTTATTATTGTTTATTTTTTAGTTTTTTATTTTTAGCATTTTAAGCTTTATAGCTTTATTTTATTTGCTTGAAAATAAATTTGTTTTATTGTTTTTAAAGGTAAAATTATGAAAAAATTTATTATTTTATTAGCATTTGTAATGCAAATTTTTGCACAAGATTTAATTAAAGTTGGTATGTCGCCTGGTTTTGCTCCGTTTGGATATATAAAAGATGAAAAAATCGTTGGCTTTGATATAGATTTAGTAAATGAAATGGCTAAAATATTGGATATTAAAGTGGAATTTGTTCCTATGGATTTTGATGGTTTAATGGGTGCTGTTAAATTAGGCAAAATTGATGTGATAGCTTCAGGACTTAGCAATACTCCTGCAAGGGCAAAAAATGTTGAGTTTAGTGATATTTATTACACTGGTTCAAATTGTTTTTTAAGATTAAAATCAAGAACTGATATTAAAGATTTAAATAATTTAGTAGTAGGAGTGCAATTGGGTTCAATTCAAGCTGCAATGCTTAATGAAATTCCTTCGGCAAAACCATTTTTAAATTCTGAAATTTCAAATCTAATCCTAGCATTAGTAAATGGCAAAATAGATGCTGTTATAGTTGATAAATTAGTAGCTAGAGGATATTTAAATACCTATAAAGAAATTGAAATATTTAAAGATATAAAAGAAAAAGGTGGCACTAGCTTTGCATTTGCTAAAGGCAATATTAAATTAAGAGATGATTTTAATAAGGCTTTAGAAATTGTAAAAAGTCAAGGAATTTATGAAAAATTATTAGAAAAATATGAAATGTGATATTTTTTAATACAAATTTTGTTAATTTTGTTACAAATCGTAACGAAATTAACAAAAAAAATAATTTTTTATCATCATTAACAAAAAATATTGATATTATTATTTAAATTATTTTAAAGGAGAAAAAATGCAAAAGAGTGTTGCTAAATTATTTTTAAGACTTCGTTGATGCTTACTACTATTTTTTAATTTCCCAGATTTTATCATTGTTAATTTTTATTATTGTTAGTTTTATCATTGTTATTTAGGTTATTTTAGTTTTTTGCTTTAAGCAATTTAGTTATTTATTTTTATTAAAAGGATTAATTATGAAAAAGTTATTTTTAGGTTTTGCACTAGTTGCACAAATTTTTGCTCAAGATATTTTAAAAGTAGGAACATCTCCTGGTTATGCACCATTTGAATATATGAAAGATGGTAAAATTGTTGGATTTGATATGGATTTAGTAGAAGAAATAGCAAAAATACTAGATATTAAAGTTGAATTTGTTGCTATTGAATTTGATGGTTTAATCAATGCTTTAAAAGCGGGAAAAATTGATGTTATAGCTTCTGGAATGAATGAAACCCCACAAAGAGCAAAAAGTGTTGATTTTTCTAATTCATATTATAACGGGGTAAATTATTATGTTAAATTAAAAGAAAATACTAATATAAATTCTTTAGAAGATTTATCAAAAGGGGCTAAATTAGGAGCTCAATTGGGCACTTTACAAGCTGATGAAGTTAGTAAAATTAAAGGCGTAAAACCATATTTAAATTCTGAATTAATAGTTTTTGTTTTAGCAACCGTTAATAAAAAAATAGATGGTTTTGTATTAGACGCTGCTGTGGCTAAAGGCTATATTAATACCTATCCTGAACTTAGCGTATTTGCTAAAACACCAATTTTAGGTGATGGAGTGAGTTTTGCATTTGCTAAAGGTAATACAAAATTAAAAGATGATTTTAATAATGCCTTAAAAATTCTAAAAGACAACGGAACTTATGTAAAATTATTACAAAAATACGATTTAGATAATTAAGGAGAAAGTATGAAAAAAATTGTTTTAGCTTATAGCGGGGGTCTTGATACTTCAGCAATTATTCCTTGGCTTAAAGAAAATTATGATTGTGAAGTGTATGCTTTAGTAGCTGATGTTGGTCAAGATAAAAATGAATTAGTAGATGTTAAACAAAAGGCATTTAATTCAGGGGCAAAAGATTGTGTGGTAGTTGATTTAAAAGAAGATTTTGTTAAAAACTATATATATCCTACAATTTTAAGCGGGGCATTATATGAAGGCACATATTTATTAGGCACTTCAATGGCAAGACCGGTAATTGCTAAGGCTTTAGTTGATTATGCAATAAGCATTAATGCTGATGCTATCGCACATGGAGCTACAGGAAAAGGAAATGACCAAGTAAGATTTGAATATACTATAAACGCACTAGCACCTAAGTTAGAAGTTATAGCTCCTTGGAGAATTTGGAATATGAAATCAAGAGAAGATTTGCTTGATTTTTTAGCGTTAAAAAATATTAAAACAACTGCGAGTAAAGAAAAAATCTATAGCAAAGATGCAAACGCTTGGCATATTTCAACTGAAGGTGGAGTTTTAGAAGATACAACAACTTTTAATAATGAAGATTGTTTTTGTCTAAGTGTAAATCCAAAAATCGCTCCTAATGAAGCTGAATTAGTAAAATTAAGCATTGAAAAAGGTGTGGTTACAAAGGTAAATGATATTAGCTTAAGTCCTTACGAAGCGTTAAATAAGCTTAATGCAATAGGGGCAAAACACGGAGTTGGTAGGATTGATATTGTGGAAAATAGGCTTGTGGGAATGAAATCAAGGGGATGCTATGAAACACCTGGCGGAACAATTATAAATACTGCTTTAAGAGCGTTAGAGCAAATCGTTCTTGATAGAGATAGCTTAAAATTAAGAGCTATGTTAGGACTTGAAATGAGCTATTTAGTGTATGATGGTAAGTGGTTTTGCCCTACAAGAGCTGCTATTAGTGCTGCGATTAATGAATTTAGCAAAGATTTAAATGGAGAAATAATTATAGAATTATATAAAGGCAATTGCAATGCAATGAGTAAAAGCTCTCCTAATAGTCTTTACGATAAAGATTTTGCAACTTTTAGTGAAGATGAAGTTTATAATCAATTTGATGCAGCAGGATTTATAAGACTATTTAGCTTAAGTGCAAAAATTAGAGCACTAAAAAAATCTTAATTTAATATTTTAGGTCTTTTCATTAAGACCTAAAATTATTCTATTTCTATATTTATTTACAATCTAATTCTATTTTCTAGCTATTCAAAATACTATTATTACGATATTTATTTTAATTTTTACACAAAGCATAGTGATGAATTAAATAATATTTTTTATCAAGAAATAAATTATAAAACTATAAAATTTTATATAAATAATATTTTTTATTATCTAAAAAACTTTATAATCTTTTTACTTTAATTAAAAGGAGAAAATAATGAAAAAAATTATGTTATCTTTAAGTTTATTAGTAGGTTTAAATGCTGCTAGTTTAATTGATGAAGCAAAAGAAGCAGGTTTGGTTGCTATACCTAGCGATAAAGCCAACTTAGAAGAATTAATTAAACAATACGCACCTGATTATGTAGAATATCCTACCACTAAAGAAAGAGTTGAACTTGGTAAAAAACTATATTTTGACCCAAGAATTTCAAAAAGTGGAATTATATCTTGCAATACCTGTCATAATTTAGGTTTAGGTGGAACTGATGGAGTTCCAGCAAGTACAGGGCATAAATGGTCTCCTAATCCACATCATCTAAACTCTCCAACGGTTTATAATTCTGTATTTAATTCTTCGCAATTTTGGGATGGTCGTTCAGGTCATTTACAAGACCAAGCAAAAGGACCTATCCAATCATCAGTAGAAATGGCAGCTATACCAAGTGAAGTTGTGAGCAAAATTACTTCAATTCCTGAATATGTTAATGATTTTAAAAAAGCTTATGGAGATAAAAAAATTGATTTTGATTTAATTGCTACAAGTATTGGTATTTTTGAAAGAACCTTAATAACTCCATCAAGATTTGATGAATTTTTAAATGGTAATGAGAAAGCTTTAAGTAAAGAAGAAAAACAAGGATTAAAACTATTTATAGATAAAGGTTGCACTGCTTGTCATACAGGTATTAATCTTGGTGGGACACTACAAGCATTTGAAGTAGCTAATAAATATAAATATGCAAATATAGGTGATTTTAAAGGAGATAGCGATGGTTTAATTAAAGCTCCTACATTAAGAAACATTGAATTAACCGCACCTTATTATCATAATGGTGCTATTTGGGAATTAGATGAAGCTGTTAAATTAATGGGAAAAATCCAATTAGGAATAGAAATAAATGATGAAGAATCACAATTAATAATTACATTCTTAAAATCACTAACAGGTAAAATGCCTGATATTGCATATCCTAGCTTACCTGCTTCAACTTCTAAAACAATCAAACCTGATTTAGAATATTAAAACATTCCTAGCTAAATGCTAGGAATTTAAATTAAAATAATGCTTCTTTATTTTCTTCAACTTTTGGGATAAATAGTTTTAATCCACCTAGCATATGAAAATGTAAATGAAACACTTCTTGTCCTGCATCAGCACCTACATTAGTAAGTAATTTATATCCGCTTTTATCAAGTCCTAATAATTTTGCAACTTCGTGAATAAAATCTGTCATTTTCGCCATTGTAGCACCATCAACATCTTGAAAACTTACAAATCTTTTTTTAGGAATTATTAATATATGAACAGGAGCTTTTGGGTCTATATCGTGAAATGCTAAAAATTCATCATTTTCTAAAACTTTACTAGATGGGAGTTCGCCTATTACAATTCTTTCAAAAACATTTAAATCGCTCATTTTCTTTCCTTTTTTTAATAGTCTTAATCGTTTATTTATGTAATTTACACTAAAATTGTAAAAAATCAATAAAAAGGCTAACTCTTGGAAGATATTTTAATTAGTTTAGATAATTGTTCTTCGCTTGAAGAATTAGAGCAAATAAAGGTGCAAATTCTTGGTAAAAAAGGTTATTTAACAAGTGAATTTGCTAAGTTAAAAGACTTAGAAGGTGATGAAAAAAAACAAAGAGCAGAAATTTTAAATAAATTAAGAGATGAATTTAATGATAAATTTACTCAAAAGCAAAAATATTTAAAAGATGAATTTATAAAAGCAAAAGCTAAAAAAGATGCTTTCAATTTTGCTTATTTTGATGAGCGTTCAAATTCTGGTGCTCTTCATCCTGTAATGAGCACAATGGATAAGATAATTGATTATTTTTTAAGACAAAATTTTAGTCTTGAAGAAGGTCCGTTGATTGAAGACGACTTTCATAATTTTGAAGCTTTAAATTTACCTAAATCACATCCTGCTAGAGATATGCAAGATACTTTTTATTTTATAGATAAATTACTACTTAGAACTCAAACAAGTCCGGTGCAAATAAGAACTATGAAAAAACAAAATCCACCTATTAGAATGATTGCACCTGGTGCCGTATTTAGAAGAGATTTTGATATTACACACACTCCTATGTTTCATCAAATAGAAATGCTTGTGGTTGAAGATGGGGATAAAATATCTTTTGCTAATTTAAAATATGTTTTAGAAGAATTTTTAAGATATATGTTCGGAGATGTAAAAGTTAGATTTCGTCCAAGCTTTTTCCCATTTACAGAGCCTAGTGCAGAAGTTGATATATCTTGTGTATTCTGCGGCGGTTGTGGTTGTAGAATTTGTAAGCAAACTGGCTTTATTGAAGTTATGGGTTGTGGTATGGTTCATCCAAATGTATTTAAAAATGTTGGCTATAAAAATGTTAGCGGATATGCTTTTGGTTTAGGAGTTGAGCGATTTGCAATGCTACTTCATAAAATACCTGATTTAAGGTCATTATTTGAAGGAGATTTAAGATTATTGGAGCAATTTAAATGATAATTAGTAAGAATTGGTTAAATGAATTTATAGACTTAAAAAATATTAGCACAGATGAATTAGTAAAAACTTTAAATAGCATAGGTTTAGAAGTTGATGGAGTAACTACAATTATAGCTCCTAAAAAAGTTGTAGTTGCAAAAGTAATGAGTAAAGAAAAGCACCCTGATGCTGAAAAATTAAGTATTTGCCAAGTAGATGTTGGTAATGAAGTTTTACAAATCGTATGTGGAGCTAAAAATGTTGAAGCAGGGCAATTTGTAGCAGTTAGTTTAGAAGGTGCACAAATTGGTGATATTACTATTAAAAAAGCTAAATTGCGTGGGGTTGAGAGCAATGGAATGATATGCTCATCAACTGAACTTGGATTTGCCAAAATAAATGATGGCATTATGGTTTTAGATAATAGTATAGGCGAACTTACTTTAGGTAAAGAATTATGTGAATATCCTTTATTTAATGATGAATTAATTGAAATTGAGCTAACTCCTAATCGTGGGGATTGCTTAAGTATTAATGGTATAGCAAGAGATTTAAGTGCAGCATTAGATATTAATTTAAAAGAAAAGAAACCTTTTAAAGATGTTGATAATGCAGAAGGCATTAGAAGAATTTTGAATGTTCATTTTAGTGATGGAATTGATGGTAATTTAAATATAAAAGCAATAGAATTATTAAATAATATTGAAAATACTTTAAAGGTTAAATTAAGATTAGCTAGTATTGAAGAATTAAAAGATAATGCTATAGAAAACTTATTATCTTATACAACACATGCAAGCGGGGTATTATTTAATGCAGTTGATTTAAGCAAATTATGTAATGAATGCGAGCAAATAAGTTTAGATGTAAAAACCAAAGAAAACAAAGAATTTGTTATTAAGTATAAAGATAAAGAATTAGCAATTGCTGGAATTACACAAAATGAAGAATTTAAAATAGATAAAGATAGTAAAAAAATAATCATAATTGCAAATTATGTAAATCCTAAAATAATCGCAAATACTCATAAAAATTATAAAAATACAGATATTTATAGAAGTTTTAGGGGCAGCGAACCAGAGCTTAATATAGGAATTGATTATTTATTTAATTTGTTACAACTTAATAAAAACATTAAAATTTATGGTAGTTCTTGTCAAAATACCCCAAGCAAAGAAAAAATATCAATTAATTGTAATATTAGCGAGCTTGAAAATATGATAGGTCAGTCTTGCGAAAAAAATGATGTTGTGAAAATTTTAAAAAGACTAGGGTTTGAATTAAGTATTGCTGAAGATAATCTATATTTAAAAGTTCCATTTTATAGACACGATATTAATAATTCTGCTGATATTTGTGAAGAAATAGTAAGAATGATTGGCATTGATAATATTAAGCCTAAACCACTTGATTTTTATGAATTAAACAGAACAAACAACACTTATTTAAAATATAAAAAATCTCTTGAATTAAGAAATAGAGCTTTAATGTGTGGATATTTTGAAAGTATTGGCTATGTTTTTGATAACAAAGAATTTTTAGAAAAATTAAATTTAAAATATATCAAAAATGAAATTATAAACCCAATCACAAATGAAATGAATACGCTAAGAAGTTCTATCATTAGCACACTTTTAAAACAAGCTAGTTTTAATTTTAATAATTCAAGAAAATCAGTAAAATTATTTGAAATTGGTAGTGTCTTTGATGAAAACGGACAAGAAAATAAAAAATTTGCTTTAATTAGCTCTGGCTTAAGTGAAAATGCAAATTTAAAAAATCATGCAAAACCTAAAAATGTTGATTTTTTCACATTCTTAAATGAATTAAAAACAATATTAAAGGATTTTCAATTAAAATCTAGTAATTATCATTTATTTAGCGAATTTGAAAGAGCTGATATTTATAAAAACAATCAAAAAATAGGGGTAGTTGGAAGATTAGATTTACATTTAGAAAATGAATTAGAATTACCGGTTACTTATTTATGCGAAATTGATTTTAATGCTTTAGAGTATGATTTTATACAAGCAAAAGCTTATTCAAAATTCCAAGGAACAACTAGAGATTTAAGTATTTTAGTGCCTAAAAACTATGATTATTCAGTTATAAAATCAACTATAAATAAATTAAACATTAAGAATTTAAAAGATTTTAAAATAGTAGATTTATATCAAGATGAAAGCTTAAAAGATTATGAAAGTTTAAGTATAAGTTTTTCATTTGTTGATGATGAAAAAGTATTAAAAAATGATGATATAAATAATGAAATGAATGAAATTATTAGTGAATTAGATAAAATAGGATTAAAATTAAGATGAAAATAAAAGCATTAAATAAACAATTTGATTTAGTTTTGGAAAATATAGCTGCAGATAAATCTATCTCTCATAGAGCTGCTTTATTTTCTTTATTAACTAATGGGGAGTGTAAGGTTAAAAACTATCTTTATGCACAAGATTGCCTACATACTTTAGAAGTTGTAAGAAATTTAGGTGCTACAATAAAAATATATGAAGATAAAAATGAATTAGTTATAACACCGCCTAATGCTATCAAATCTCCTAATGTAGTTTTAGATTGTGGAAATTCTGGGACACTAATGAGACTTTTAATTGGTTTTTTAGCTAGTCAAGATGGTTTTTTTGTTTTAAGCGGAGATGAATATTTAAACAAAAGACCTATGAAAAGAGTAAGCGATATACTTAATAAACTAGGGGCTAAAATTGATGGTAGAGAAGGGGCAAATTATGCTCCTTTGGCAATTAGGGGAGAGAAAATAGATTATTTTACTTTTGAAAATACTCTAAAATCAGCACAAGTAAAAACTGCATTAATATTAGCTGGATTATTGAGTAATGGTTGCGAAATATACGAAAGCGAATTAAGCAGAGATCATTCAGAAAATTTATTAAAAATGATAAAAGCACCAATAAAAACAGATGGTTCTAAAATAGAAGTAAAACCATTACAAGATAAATTACAATCGTATGAAATAGAAGTTCCAAATGACCCTTCTTCTGCATTTTTCTTTGCTGTTTTATGTGCTATCAGTGATAATTCCACTCTAGTTTTAAAAAATATGCTTTTAAATAAAACTAGAATTGAAGCATTTAAAATTCTTGAAAAAATGGGGGCAAATATTACATATCAAATAGAGAAAAATGATTATGAAAATATAGGAACCATTACTATAAAAAGTTCTAAGCTAAAAGCTGTTGAAGTTAGTGAAAATATTTCTTGGCTAATTGATGAAATACCAGCATTATCAATAGCATTTTTATATGCTGAAGGAAATTCTATTGTCAAAAATGCAAAAGAATTAAGAGTAAAAGAAAGCGATAGAATAAAGGCTGTCCTTGAAAATTATTCAATTTTAGGTGTTGAATACGAAGAATTTGAAGATGGATTTATGGTTGTTGGAAAAAGTATAAAAAATAATAATGTAATACTAAAAAGTTTTGCAGACCACAGAATAGCTATGAGTTTTTCTTTGCTAGCTAAAGATTATGAAATAGAAATTGACAATGTTGAATGTGTAGATGCTTCTTTTACAAATTTTTATGAAATTTTATCTTTATTTGAAAGACAATAAAATATGAAAATAGAATTAGCTAAAAGTTACGGATTTTGTTTTGGAGTTAAAAGAGCTATCAAACAAGCAGAAAAGACTAAAGATGCAGCCACTATTGGGCCATTAATTCACAATAATGATGAAATATCAAGATTAAAGAACGATTTTAATGTAAAGACTATTAATGATATAACAGAATTAAATGATGAGAAAAAGGCTATTATAAGAACGCATGGAATAACAAAACAAGACTTAGACATATTAAAAGAAAGTGGTAGAGAAATTATAGACGCAACTTGCCCTTTCGTTAAAAAGCCACAAGAAATTGTGGAAAAAATGAGCAACGAAGGGTATGAAATTGTTATTTTTGGAGATAGCAATCATCCAGAAGTAAAAAGCGTAAGAAGTTATGCTACTACTAATAATTATGTAGTTTTAGATGAAAAAGAACTGATAGATATTAAGTTTAAAAATAAAGTAGCTTTAGTAAGTCAAACTACAAAAAAAGTAGAAAAATTTATGCAAATAGCTAATTTTTTAATGTTAAAAGTAAAAGAAGTAAGAGTTTTTAATACAATTTGCGATGCAACATTTAAAAACCAAGAAGCTATTAAAATTCTTGCAATGAAAAGTGATGTTATGATAATTGTTGGCGGTAAAAATAGCTCAAATACAAAGCAATTATTTTTAATAGCAAAAGAGCATTGCAAAGATAGTTATTTAATTGAAAATGAAAATGAATTAGATTTTAATTGGTTTAAGGATAAAAATCTATGTGGAATTAGTGCAGGAGCTAGCACACCTGAATGGATTATTGATAAAGTTGTTAAAAAAATAGAAAATTTTACTTAATATTAAATAGTCATAAGTGAAATAGTGAT
This sequence comes from Campylobacter sp. RM9331, assembly GCF_020137685.1. Taxonomy (NCBI): domain Bacteria; kingdom Pseudomonadati; phylum Campylobacterota; class Epsilonproteobacteria; order Campylobacterales; family Campylobacteraceae; genus Campylobacter; species Campylobacter sp. RM9331. Next base: position 8,998 of record NZ_JACGBA010000007.1, on the reverse strand, counting down.
AGAATAGGGCACAATCATTTCTTAATTTGATTAATTTTATTACAAAAGGACCAAAATGGCTAAGTTAAATGGAGCTCATAACAATTTAGAAGATTTAGAAAACATTGATTTCGCGGCAATGTTAGATGAGTTTGAAAGCGAAAAAAATCCTGAAAATATTTCAGTAATTGATGGAAAAATTATTAAAATTGAAGGCGACGAAGTATTTGTTGATATACAAGATAAATCAGAAGGTGTTTTAAATATTAGTGAAATCACAAAAGATGATAAGCTATTGTTTAATGTTGATGATGTTATTAAGGTAACAGTTGTAGGTAGTTATAATGGACGCCGTTTATTATCATACAAAAAAGCACTTCGTAAAGAAAAAGTAGTTGAATTTATTAAAAACTATAATGAAGACAATAACGATACTTTTGAAGTAAAAATCATAGGAAAAAATCGTGGTGGTTTTGTTGCAGTAGATAATAATGAAGTAGAATTTTTCTTACCAAAATCACAATGCTCTCATAAAGAAATTAATACTTTAATGAATAAAAAAATTAAAGTTAAAATATTAAAAATTGACGAAGAAACACAAAGTATAGTTGTGTCAAAAAGAAAAGCAAACGAAGAAGACCGCAAAAAGAAAAAAGAATTAATTAATAATATAATCAACGATTCAGAACTTAAAGAAGGTGTTGTTAGAAAACTTACAAGCTATGGAATGTTTGTTGATATTGGTGGAGTTGATGGCTTAGTTCATTATAGCGAAATATCTTATAAAGGTCCTGTAAATCCTAGTACTTTATACAAAGAAGGGGATAAAGTTTTAGTAAAAATTGTAGGATATGATGAAGAGAAAAAACATATTTCTTTATCAATTAAAGCAGCTTTAAGTGACCCTTGGGATGAAATTAAAGATAGCTTAGAAATTGGAGATATTTTAAAAGTAGTAGTTTCTAATATTGAAAATTATGGAGCTTTTGTAGATTTAGGAAATGATATTGAAGGATTTTTACATATAAGTGAAATTTCTTGGGATAAAAATGTTAAAAATCCAAGAGATTATTTAAAAGAAGGTCAAGAAATTGATGTTGAAGTAATTGAAATAGATTATGAAAAACGCCGTTTAAGAGTATCTCTTAAAAATTTACTTCCAAAACCTTTTGATGGCTTTAATGAGAAATTTAAAGCAGGAGATATTGTTGAAGGCGAGATTAGCACTATTACAAATTTTGGAGCTTTTGTTAAAATTGACAATATTGAAGGTTTATTATTAAATGATGATATATCTTGGACTGAAAATGAAACTTGCAAAAAAGTTTATAAAGTAGGGGATAAAGTAAAAGTTAAAATTAGAAAAATTGATAGTGAAAACCAAAAAATTTCTTTAAGTGTTAAACATTTAGAAGAAAGTCCTAGTTCATTATTTGCTAAAGAACATAGATTAGGTGATGTTATTAAAGGTATTGTAAGCGATATTAAAGACTTTGGAGTGTTCGTTAAAGTAAATGATAAAGTTGAAGCTTTAATTAAAAATGAAGATTTAGGAGAAGTTAAGCCTAATATTGGAGATGAAATTGAAGGAGCTTTAATTTTCACTAGAAATGGTAAAATTCGCTTAAGTATAAAAAAATTAAATTTAATTAAAACTCGTGAAGATTTAGAAAAATTTAATTCTGATGATAAAATTACAATAGGTGATATAATTAAAGATCAATTACAATAGTAATGAAACAACACTCGTTATATTTTATATTTGGAATAATTTTTTTTATTTTAGTATTGGTTTTAATGCTATTAATAAAATCTGCAAATTATAAAGATTTGCAGATTTCTAAAATTATTGATGAAAATATTGAAATTATTAAAAATAAAATATCAAATAATGAGTGGTATGCTAAATTAGCTAAAGATGAATTGGGAGATTCTTACCCAATATCAAATGAACTTTATGTTCATTTTGAATTACAAGATACAGGTAATTTAAGTAAAAAGAAATTTTTTAAATTAAATATAGATAAAAACGATAATTATTCTTTGTTTTGTGTAAAACAAACTATATCTAATTTAAATTTGAAATATTTTTTAATTAATAATAAAAAATATTCTCAGATAGTCATAGATACTAACAATATTTCTTTATTGCATTACCTTATAGATAGTTTAAAAAACTATAATATCAATTCTGATTTTGAAGAAATTTGGATTTAATTTAATTTTAAAGGATTAACAAAATGGCATCTTATTCAATGGGTGATTTAAAAAAGGGTTTAAAAATAGAAATAGAAGGTGTTCCTTATAAAATAGTGGAATATCAACATGTAAAGCCAGGTAAAGGTCCTGCTTTCGTAAGAATAAAAATAAAATCTTTCATAAATGGTAAGGTTTTAGAAAAAACTTTCCACGCAGGTGATAAATGTGAATCTCCTAATTTAGTAGAAAAAGAAATGCAATATTTATATGATGATGGAGAATTTTGCCAATTTATGGATAATGAGACTTATGAGCAAGTAGCTATAACAGAAGAAGATGTTGGCGAAAGTAGAAAATGGATGATTGATGGTATGAATGTAAGCGTATTATTCCATAACGGAAAAGCAATAGGCGTTGAAGTTCCGCAAGTTGTTGAGCTAAAAATAGTTGAAACTCAACCGAATTTCAAGGGTGACACACAAGGCTCTAATAAAAAGCCAGCTACTTTAGAAAGCGGTGCAGTTGTTCAAATACCTTTCCATGTATTAGAAGGGGAAGTTATTAGAGTAGATACTCAAAGAGGCGAGTATATAGAAAGAGCTAATAAATAATTATGAACGATAAAGCAAAGCGTGTAAAATACTTAAGAGCTTTAGAAAAAGCTGCTAATCGCTTTGCTTTAGCCTTAAAAAAAGAAGATTTTTCAGATGGTATTTTCGCATCTAGTATAGAGCAGAATTTAAAATTACTAAATAAATGTGAGCCTGTTTATCTTGATTCTACATATTCAAAAGAATTAGAAAATTTTGTAAATTTATGCTGTTTTTCTCAATTAGACAGATTTGAATTAATTAGCAAATTTAATACTCTAGAGAAAATAAAAAAGCAAAATCAATACAAAAAAACAAAACATAAAAATCAATTATATGATAATTTATTTAGTTAAAATATATTTTTATTTAAATAAGTTATTGGAGAATTAAAATGGATGATTTTGATAAATTATTTGAGACCACACCAGAAGAAAAACTAATAGATGTATTACAAAACGCACCAAGAGGTGCAGTTCAAAATACTGTAGTAACGCATAGTAAAGAATTTTTAGCATTAAAATTATTATTAGAAAAGCAAAATATAGACTATACACAAGTTGAAGAATTTATATTTAATAATGATGCTTTGCTAAATGAAATGCTAAATGATGTTTTTATAGATTTAACAGCAAAAATTTTAGGGCATGAGGGATAATGAAAGTTATTTTTGATGATATTGTTGAAATTTATGATAATACATTAAATGAAGAAGATTTATTAATTAAAGCAAAAAGCCTTAAACCTTGGAGAAAAGGGCCTTTTAAAATAAATAATATTTTTATAGATAGTGAGTGGAAAAGCAATATAAAATATAATATTTTAAAAAAGCATATTGGTTGTATTGAGAATAAAATAGTGGCTGATGTTGGGTGCAATAATGGTTATTATATGTTTAGAATGCAAGAATTTAGACCAACTAAGATTGTCGGATTTGACCCTTCTCAAAGGTACTATGAGCAATTTACTTTTTTAAATTCCTTATTTAAAACGAATATTGTATTTGAGAGATTAGGGGTAGCTGATTTACCAAGCTACAATCATAAATTTGATGTAATTTTTTGCTTAGGGGTGATTTATCACAGAAGCGACCCAGTGCAAATGCTAAAACAATTAAAACAAAGTCTAAACACTAATGGGATTGTATTTTTAGATACTATTTATTTTGATAGCGAACAACCTTTTGCTTTAGTTCCAGATACAAGTTATGCAAAAATGTCTAATGTATATTTTATACCAAGTATTAAAGCATTGCAAAATTGGTGTAAAAAAGCTAATTTCAAAGAATTTGAAATACTAGCAACTTCTAAAACAACAATAGAAGAGCAAAGGAAAACAGATTGGATTGATGGATATAGCTTGGAAGATTTTTTAGAAGATGATGATTTTACAAAAGAAGGTTATCCTGCACCAAAAAGAATATATATAAAATTAAAGGTATAAAATGGCTGAAGAAAAAAATGATATAGAAGAAAATTCTACAGAGATTAAAATCAATGTTGAAGCTTGCCCTACAATAAATACAGAAATTTGTGGCAACATTACCGAAACAGATGAAAACAAAGCAAATCTGCAATTAAAAATAACATCTGAATTAATTTCAGATTCTGAAGGTTTAGCGCATAATGGTTTTATATATTCTGCAGGAGCTTATGTTGCACAAGTAGCAATTAACAAAAAAAATACCTGTGTTATAGGCTCAAGAACTAGTTTTTTTGCACCGGCTAAAATAGGGGATATTATATCTTTTGAAGCAACTGCTAAATTTGATAATAGTAAAAAAAGAGAAGTTTTAGTAAAAGCATATATAAGAGAAGTATGCGTATTTGAAGGTATTTTTTATGTTCTAGTAACAGATGAACATATATTAAAAATGCAAAAAAGTGAATTAGCAAAATACCAGAGCAAAAAACAAGAATAATAATTTTCTTGTTTTATAAACTAAAACCTTTTATACAAATCAAATTCAAAATATATAAAAACACTACACTTAAAACAACAGCACTTGCATTTGCCTTAACTTAAAGCATATTTGATATTTAGTTTAAAATGAGTATTTAAAAAGTGCTTAGACATTATATATATTTGACTTCAAAAGATATCAATAGTAAGTATTATGTTGAGTCATTTTATGATATTGATTGACAGGCGGACTAGACTAAGTCACCTTGCTAAGCGAAGCATTAAAGCCTTGTATATTAGCCTACAATATATATTTAAAGCCCTTGTCGCTCAATAAGAGCTACTTATATCACGCATTTGTATTATACAATTATGTATTAATAGGAGCTTAAAATGGGCTTAGATTTGGGAATAGGCATAAAATTAGCTTTTGATGGATTTAACGGAATTAAAGACAAGCAAACTTCTTTAAAGGTGCTTGGTCGTGTAGCAAAGCTAAATGCTGATGATATGGATAAATTAAATGCAAGTATTGCTAAGCTAAACAAACTTGATATAAAAACAAAATTAGCAAGTAAAGAGTTAAAAAATTTTAAAGATGAACTAAGTGGCAATTTAGCCCGAATTGGTGCTTTAGCAGTACTTGTGAAGTTTACGTGAGATTTCGAGAGTACTTTGGCTGATTTTAATAATACTGCTAAGCTTAGTGATTTTGAGCTTTTAGCAAATAACATACATATATTTCTATTGTTCAATAAAATATATGAGTTTATAAAACATAATTCAAATACTATTAAACGCAACAAGTAAGCTTAAAATAGCATTTAAACTAATAGTTGCCAAAAAAAGACTTAATAATAATTTGTTATAAACAATCTAAAATCTTTAGTTTTATTAAAATCGCAGAGTGATGATATGGTTTTAAAATACTAATTTGAAAATTATAGTTTTCAATACTAATATAACATGTAAACATATTAAATATGCTAATAATCAATTTAGATTGCTTTTATTTTTAAAATAATTTAATAGTCTTACGGAACTTAAATTATATACTTATACCAATCACTTATGTATTTTTCATATGCCTACGCCAATAATTTCAATACTATAAAAATACTTCATTTCCAAACATAGCAAAATTAGATTTAATAAGGTTTTAGAATTTAATTTATATATGTAATATAATTTTCAAACTATTTTTTATATGCTTAATATAAATTTGAATTATTTCTATATTAATTATTTTAATAAAATATATAAATAATTTTTTGATATTTTATACGATATTTAGTATATTTATAAAAATAATCATATTATTTTATGTATTATTTTATGTAAAATTATCATATTTTTTTATTATTATTTTTAATAAAATTTTACATATTAAATCTATATTGAAAACTAAGTTTATAATATAATCTTCTTTTATTATAATTTTTTTCTATATTAAACAACTTATTTTAAGGAACAATTATGAAATACCCTTTAGATTGTGAAGACAATTTTTCAAAATCATTTTTATTTTGGATAGCTAAATTTCTAAAATTTAAATTAAATTCTTTATCAAATAAACTACTTGAAAAAGCAGAAGAATTAAGAGAGATTAATATTGCTTTAAGTAAAAATAATTTCACTATAGAAGAATTAGATGAGCTAGCTAAAAAATCAAGAAATATAGGAATGATTGGTGTAAATACTTATTTTAACCCTATTAAAAAATTTTACGAGCAAATAATTCACTATAAGCTATATTCCCTAAAACTAATTGATGAAGAATTGGTAATTGAAATTCTATCAAGTATAACAGCAGGTCTTAGTGATGCGAGTAAAAAAAATCACAAAATCGCTATAGTTAATTTTTTTAAATTTTTAAGTTCGCAAAATAAAGATGATGATAGTTCTTATGTTTATGAAATAGAGTTAAAAAACTGGTCAGGATTAAACTCATCATCAGGACACAAACTACCAGAATTTATGAGTGAAGAGCAAATGAAAACATTTTTAAATACTCTAAATAATTATGAGTTTAAAAGTAATCAAGACAGAAATAAACTTGCTATAAAAATCATATTATTTACTGGAGTAAGGGTTAATGAAGTTCTTAGATTAAGGTTAAAAGATATTAGCTATGAAAATGATTTGATAAGCCTTAGAATTCATGCTAAAGGTAATAAATATAGAGTGGTTTTACTAAATATAAATTCCATTAAAGAGCATTTAGAATATTTTAATAATTTCGCCGAACCTAATCAATACTTATTTACAAATAAACAAGGTAAGCCATTAACTCAAGCTTATATATCAAGATTAATTGAAAATGTATTATTAGCAGCCGGTATTCGCAAAGAAAAAAATGGAGCTCATATGTTAAGACATAGTTTTGCTACCCTACTTTATAAAAAAGAAAAAGATTTGTTATTAGTCCAAGAAGCCTTAGGACATGCTTCGCTTAATACTTCAAGAATTTATACTCATTTTGATAATGATAAATTAAAATTAGCAGCAAAAATAGCTAATAATTTAAAAGAAGACTAAAAAGTCTTCTTATGTATCCATCAAAACTATTAAATTAATTTAGCTCAAAATAAGTATAAAAAAACTTTTTTCATTATATATAGTGTTTATCCTAAAAAAAGTAATAGCACAAATATACCTACTTTATTTAAAACTTATACTTACATACAATAAAACTAGCACAGATAAAAAACACTTTTTCATCATATAAGTTATAAAAATACCCACCACTTAAACTACCAAAAAATACACCTAATCCGTAAAACTCTCATTTATTCCAAAATTTAAGCTAAATGCCCTACTTTATTTTGAACCTATTCTTTTATAAAAAAATTAACACAAATAAACCACTTTAGCTAAAACAACTATAAACTATAAATAAAAGCACATAATACTAAATTTTATTTTGTTTAGCTTAGTTTTTGCTCTATTATATATAGTGTTTATCCTATAAAAAGTAATAGCACAAATATACCTAATCCGTAAAACTCTCATTTATTCCAAAATTTAAGCTGAATGCCCTACTTTATTTTGAACCTATTCTTTTATAAAAGAAAACTAAAAAACAACTAGCTAAAATAAAACTAGCACAAATAAAAAACACTTTTTCATCATATAAGTTATAAAAATACCCACCACTTAAACTACCAAAAAACGCACCTAATCCGTAAAAACTCTGATTTATTCCAAATATTTTTGAGCTAATTTGTTTAGGTATCTTTTTTCTTATCATAGAATAAACGCTAGGCATAATAGAGCAAAAGCTAATACCGGTTATAAACCTAACTAAGCAAAATAACCAAAAATTATGGCTAGTAAAATAATGCAATATTAAACATATAAACAAAGCAAAAGTGCTAATTAAAATTAAATTAACTTCTCCATAATCTTTTGCTAATTTTGATAATTTCGGAGCAAATATAGCACTAGCAATTCCTGCTAAACTAAAGCAAAAACCTGTAGCTAATTCTTTATGGTCTACTAATTTTGAAACAAATAAGCCGATTATAGGACCTATAAATGTTTGAGAATACTGCACTAAAAACGAAGCTAAACACAAAACTATTACAAATGAATACAAGCCTTTATCAAGCCTTATTTTTTCGCCTTTAGGAACTGGAGTAAAATCTTCTTTTACAAAAAACAATATCAATAAAAATATACTAATTAATAAAAATCCCGATATTGCAAACTGAACTCTAAAATCAAAAAAGTGCATTAATACTCCACCAAACAATGGTCCTAAAAGTGAGCCTGTTATCTGAAATGAGCTAAGTTTTGCAAGAGATACATTCACATCATCTTTAGGAGCATTAACAGCTATTAATGCAATACAAGCAGGGTTAAACCCAGAAAAAAATCCCATAATAAATCTAAGCATTATAAATGATTCTGCGGTTTTTAAAAATACGCTAATTAACAAGCACAAGCCCATACCAAAACTAGCTCTTAAAAGCATTTTTTTACGACCATATTTATCAGCTAAAATACCCCATAATGGTGCAAACAACGCCATAGTAAGTGTGCTACCAGCATAAGCTAAACCACTATATAAGCTAATCTTATCTCCGCTCACTCCATATTCTTGCATAATAAATGGTAAAAGCGGTAGAATTTGATTAAGCGCTAATGTGCTTAAAAATGAACCTAATGAAACTATTAAAAGCATAAATTTAAAATTACTTTGCATAGGTTTATTATAGTTCTTGTTTGTAATTAAAGCTACTTTTATAGTGAATAATTAAGTGATTTAAAATGAATTGAAAGCTTTAAATATTCGTTGCTTAAGTTAGATTTTATATTTAAAACCT
>NZ_JACGBA010000006.1:0-85582 GCF_020137685.1 Campylobacter sp. RM9331 | reverse complement strand
CAGGTAAAACCTTATTTTTCTTGGTTTTCATTATTTTTTTTAATAAAAATTGTTGCTATGCAAACTAGCACAGCAAATAAAGAAAAAGCTTGTTCTAACACTTGCATTTGATATCCTTTCATATTGCAGGATATCAAAAGCAAAAAGTATTCCTAATCTTGTATTTTAAAATCATTAGGGTGGTCTAGTGCGTAGCGGAATTTTTCCATATCTATTTGTTTATTCCATATAGCAACTATTAAGCAAGCAACAGAGTTACCGCATAAGTTTCCACACGCTCTCATCTCACTCATAAACTTATCAACTCCTAATAAAACGGTGATTGTTGCAACAGGGATTAAATTATCTCCTAATGAGCTAAGAGTTCCTGCTAAAACGATAAAGCCGCTTCCTGTTACTCCAACAGCACCTTTACTAGTAACCATTAATATAAGTAAAATTGTAATTTCTTGCCATAAGCTAATATCTATATTAAATGCTTGTGCTAAAAATATTACAGCCATAGCTAGATAAATATTTGTGCAATCTAAGTTAAAGCTATATCCAGTAGGTAAAACTAAACCAACACAGCTTTTATCAATTCCTGCTTTTTCTAATTTTTTCATAAGTGGTAATAATGCACTTTCACTTGAGCTTGTTGTAAATACGATTAATAATTCTTTAGCTATAAATCTAATGAATTTAAATATATTTACTTTAGCTACATAACAAATTATTCCTAAAACTCCAAATATAAATACACAACAAGCAGCAAGCATAACAAATAATAAATATCCCATATTTACAAGTGAGCTTAAGCCAAATTTTGATATTAGATAAGCCATAGCACCAAATGTAGCAAGTGGGCTAAAATACATAATTAAAGTAAGAATTTTAAATACAAATGATTGGAACACTTCTAAAGCTTTTTTGATATATTCTCTATCTTGTTCTTTTAAAGTTATTACAATAAATGCTGTAAATAATGCTATAAATAAAACTTGCAATGTTTTTCCATCTGTAAATGGGCTTACTAAATCTTGTGGAATTGCTCCTTTTAAAACTCCCCAAAAACTACTTTCACTACCTTGAGAAGCTTTTACATATTTATCAACACTTGACGCATCTAAAGCATTGATATCAAGATTCATACCAACTCCAGGTTGCATAATTCTTGCCATAAATATACCCACTATTAGAGCAAGTGTGCTTACTACTTCAAAGTAAATTACAGCCTTAACACCAATTCCGCCGATTTTTTTAATATCTCCTAGTCCAACTATTCCTAGAATAATCATTACAAAAATGATAGGTCCAATTAAAAGCTTTAATGCTTTAATAAACATATCAATAAACACTTTAGACCAAATAGCTAGATTTTCTATTCCAAGTGCTTCTATTTTAATAGGAGGCATGGCTCCAACAACAATTCCTAGGATTAATCCTACAATAACCCAAAAAATAAGGCTTTTAAAATACCTGCTCATTTTTTTTCCTTTTTTAGATAATATTCACTCATAATAACCAAAAAAATATTTTTTTGATAATTTTTAATGATAAATTAGATAAAAAATGTTACGAATTTACACAAAGGATAAAATATGAATATAAATATCAATGCAAAAGATATAGATTTTGACAAACATTTAATAGTAGATATTAGAACTCAAGAAGAAATAGATGAATTTAGTTTAGAAGATACTTTACTTTATCCTATAGATTTTAATTCAGCTGATGAAGAAATTATCAAAAAAGACTTTGATGAGATTATTAAAAATAATTCTAAAACATTAGTAATTATGTGTAGAAGCGGAGCAAGAAGTGCATTTTTATGTGAGTTTTTAAATCAAAAAGAAAAAATCGCTCTTAATTTATCAGGTGGTATTATTGCAATGTGTCAAAATTACCCAGATAAAGTAAAAAATTAATTAAAATCATTACAATATGTAACATATTTGACTATTTATAATAATTATTATTAAAATAGTCAAATAATTAAAATTTTTAAAAAATTCTTATTTTAAATTCTTTTTATCAAAATCAAACAAAGTCCGATACGATAAATGTTTTAAATATTTTAAAATTATTATTAATTACTTTAAAGTTTCAGTTTGATTTTGGCTTAACTTAGTAGCAACTTTTCTTTAACTTTTAAAAATAAAATGAAAATATTCATTATAAAAAGGACAATCAAAATGATACTTAAAAGAAATGGATTAAAAGAAGTTTTTAAACCTTATAAAATAGAAAATGCTATCAAAAAAGCTTATGCAAGTTGCAATAAAGAAGCTTCAAATTCTTTAATATCTTTAGTTATTAAAGAGTGTGAAAACAAAGACTTAGTAAGCGTTGAAGAAATACAAGACAAAATTGAAAAAACACTATTTAATGAAAAAGAATTTGAAGTATTGAAAAGCTTTATGCTTTATAGACACACTAGAAAACTTCGTCGTGAAAAAGACCTAGAATATGGCACTTATATTAACTGCTCAAATACAATAAGCGAATATATAAACAAAAGCGATTGGAGAATTAATGCTAATTCAAACACAGGCTATTCTCACGCAGGACTTATAAATAATACTGCAGGAAAAGTTATTGCAAATTATTGGCTAGATAATGTCTATAGTGATGAAATGGGCTTAGCACATAGGAATGCTGATTTTCATATACACGATTTAGATTGTCTTAGTGGATATTGTGCAGGTTGGAGTTTAAGAGTATTATTAAATGAAGGATTTAATGGGGTAAGAAGTAGGGTTGAAAGCAAAGCTCCTAGGCATTTTAAAGAAGCTTTAGGGCAAATGGCTAATTTTTTGGGTATTTTACAAAGTGAATGGGCTGGAGCTCAAGCGTTTTCAAGCTTTGATACTTATCTTGCTCCTTATGTTTTTAAAGATAAATTGAGTGATTTAGAGATTAAAAAGGCTTTAATAAGTTTTGTTTATAACCTAAATGTCCCTGCTCGTTGGGGGCAAAGTCCATTTACTAATATTACTTTAGACATAGTTTGTCCTCAAGATTTAAAAAATCAATTTCCAACCACTAATGATATTCATTTTTTTAAGGGCATAAAAGATGATGAGTTAGAACAAAAGGCAAAAATGCGTGGCAAAAACTCACTAGAAGAGCTAACTTATGGTGATTTTGAAGAAGAAATGCAAAGAATTGTTAGGATATTTTATGAAGTTTTAAGCGAAGGCGATAAAAACCATCAGCCCTTTACCTTTCCAATACCTACTATAAATCTTACTGAAGAATTTGATTGGAATAGCGAAGTAGCCGATGCGATTTTTGAAAATACAGCAAAAATGGGCTCATCATATTTTCAAAATTTCTTAGGTTCACAATATAAATTAGATGAGTTTGGCAATAAAGTAGAAGATGAAAATGCTTATAAACCAAATGCGGTTCGCTCTATGTGTTGTAGGCTTCAGCTTGATTTAAGAGAATTGTTAAAGCGTGGTGGTGGGCTTTTTGGAAGTGCTGAAATGACAGGAAGTATTGGCGTAGTTACTATTAATCTAGCTCGTTTGGGGTATTTGTATAAAGCAGATGAAAAGGGTCTTTATAAACGCTTAGATGAGTTATTAGTTTTAGCCCGTGATAGTCTTGAATTAAAAAGGGCTTTCATTCAAAAAATGTATGATAGGGGGCTTTATCCTTATACTAAAAGGTATTTGCCAAGTTTTAATAATCATTTTTCAACTATAGGGATAAATGGGGCTAATGAAATGCTTAGAAATTTTAGTAATGATTCTTATGATATAAGTTCAGAAATAGGAAAAGATTTTTGCATTAAATTAGTAAATTATATTAGAGAAAAAATTAAGCAATTTCAAGAAGAAACAGGTAATTTATATAATCTTGAAGCCACTCCAGCAGAAGGGACGACCTATCGTTTTGCTAAAGAAGATAAAAAAAGATTTAAAGATATTATCCAAGCAGGAAATGGTGATGAGATTTATTATACAAATAGCACTCAACTACCTGTAAATTACACTGATGATCCATTTTTTGCACTCAATATGCAAGATGATTTGCAGTGTGCTTATACGGGTGGAACCGTTCTTCATCTTTATATGAAAGAAAGATTAGAAAACAAAGAAATTTGTAAAAGATTGGTTAAAAAAATAGCGAATAATTATCGTTTGCCATATTTTACGATAACGCCTGTTTTTAGTGTATGTCCAATACATGGATATATTGCAGGAGAGCATGAGTATTGCCCTAAATGTGATGAATTATTAAAGGAGAAAGAATGAAAAATAACGAAAAAAGAACAAAATGTATGGTTTATACTAGAGTAATGGGTTATCACAGACCCGTAGAAAGCTTTAATCTAGGCAAAAAAGGAGAACATAAAGAAAGGAAAATGTTTGTTATCAAATGATTTATGATATTACCCCTTTTAGTGTGATTGATTATCCTAATTATATCTCTTGCATAGTGTGGATTGCAGGTTGTAATTTAAGGTGTAAATATTGCTATAACGAGCATATTATAAATGGTTTTTCTAATGTAAGTAAAAATCAATTAAAAAGCTTTTTAGAAAGTAGGGTAGGTTTAGTTGATGGGGTTGTTTTTAGTGGTGGAGAATGCACTAATTCTGCTAATTTATTAGATTATATAAAATTAGCAAAAAGCTTAGGCTATTTAATCAAAATTGATAGCAATGGCTCAAATCCTAATGTAATTAAAAATATTTTAGAAAATGATTTAGCAAATTATTTTGCTATTGATTTTAAAGCCCCTAAAGAGAAACTAAAAGCTCTTACGGGGCTTGATTATTTTGATGAGTTTGATAAGACTTTAGATATTTTGCTAGATTTTAAAGCAGAATTTGAAATAAGAACTACTTGGCATTTTGACTTACTTAGCGTTGATGAAGTGCTTAAGATGAATGAGTATTTAAGAAAAAAGGGTTATAAAAATAAATATTATTTGCAAAAATTCCTAGAAGTACCAAATATTGCTAATCTAAAGCAAAGCATTAAAACGATTGATTTTAATAAACTTGATGATGATTTTGTGTTAAGGAATTTTAATTAAATAAAATTTAGGAATTAAATTCCTAAATCAAAGTGCGTAGCTGCTTTCAAATAATCTTCTATACCAAGGAAGTCTTGGTTTTATATATTTAATATCGTTTAAATCACTATCTTTAATCTTTTTATCATAGATTTCTTCGCTTATATCATGCCCCATTCTTCTATATAAATTCCTAATATCAGTATCTAGCATAATTTGAGTAAGATTTAATTTAGTCTTAATGCTATTTACTAAAGGCGTATATTTTGAATTCTTATAAGTAGACAAGAAAATATCAGCATCTTTAATTGAATCTAAAAGCAAATATTGATTTCTATTAGGCAATGAAAAAGCATAAAAATTATTTCTAATTTTAAGATAATTTAGCCATTCGTAATTTTGGCTATTACCATATAACTTTATATATTCATCTATGTAATAATTTGCTAACAAATACTCGTGCTCATTTGCGTGTGCTTGTGATAAAATTAACATAGCACTTGCTAAAAGTGGGCTATTTATATGCTCGCTATACAAAGATATATAATCACTATCTGCTTTTTCTAAATCATTCTTTTTTACACTTTCAATGATTTTTTCTAACCAAGCACTATCGCTTAAATTATAATCATCAAACATATCTTTTTTATTGCTAGCACAAGCGCTAAAAAATATCGTTAAAATTAGTAAAAAAATATTAAGTTTTTTCATTTATTTTCCTTTAAAAAGGCGATTATAAGTTCTAATGTTAAATATTTATTATATACTTAGGATATTTTTTTAAAGGAGAAATAATGATATTTGAAGTTAAGTTTCCTATATTAGGTTTTGAAGATACTACAAAAGTAGAGTTAGAAAAAATGTATGATTGTTTCGCGAGATTAAAGAGTGTTGATGGTAGAGGTTTTACATTTACTATGCTAAATCCTTATGCTATTTGTAAAGAATACGAATTTGATATGCCACTTTCTTACAAAGCTTTACTTGAAGTTACAGCTAGTTCAAATATTGAAATTTATAATATTTTGATTTTAAATAAAAGCGTTGAAGAATCTACTATAAATATGTTAGCTCCGGTGATTTTAAACCACGATAATAACACTATGGCACAAATTATTTTAGACCCAACTCAATATCCATTCTATCATCCAACAGAAAAGATTAAAAATTTCTTACAACAAAATATGAATGAACTAAAGCAATGAATGAAAATATTTATATCCTTGGCAATGGCAAAATGGCGAAAGCTATTGCTAAAGGATTAGAAAATTCAAATTTTAATGTGGTTTTTGTAGTAAGAAATAAATTAAATGTAGGTGTTAAAAATTGTATTTCTTATGAAGAATTTGATATTGCTAATAAGATTTGTATTTTATGCTTTAAGCCATATAATTTAGATGAAGTTAGTAAAAAATTTTTAGGTAAAACTGCAAAAATTATCATTAGTCCTTTAGCAGGAATTAGTATTGATAGTTTAAAAGTAATTGCATCTGAATATTATTTAAAAATTATGCCAAATATTGCTGCTGAATACAATAAATCTTGCACTACTTATGTAGGAGATAAAACTCATAAATATTTTGATTTAGCTTTAAATATTATTAAAGGTTTTGGGGTAGCAATAGAATGTGAGAATGAAAATGAGCTTAATTTAGCTATGGCCATTAATGGTTGTGCCCCTGCGTTTTTAGCGTTAGTTGCTGAAGCTTTAGCTAATGGTGGAGTTAGTATAGGGCTTAAAAACGATAAATCTTATGAGTTGGTAAAATTATTATTTGCTAGTTTTGAGAGTTTAATTGCTAATAATCATCCAGCATTAATTAAAGAAGGTGTATGCTCTCCAGCTGGAGTTAGTATAAAAGGTGTTAATGTTTTAGAAGATGAAGCTGTTAGAAGTGCTTTTATAAAAGCTATAAAAGCTAGTGCAAATAAAAATTAATTTACACACCTAAAAAAGGTGTGTAAAGCTTATTCAATATCAGGTGATTTTGTAATTCTATTTCTTATATCTCTTCTTACTATTTCCATTCCCCATAGCCATACAATATGTCCAAATATTTCTGATAAATGTTCATCAAATGGAATTTGTGATAAAGGTGGAACTTGTGCTATTAAAGGCATTACAATTACATGCGCGAATAAATATACGAAGAATCCAAATACAGCACCTTGCCACATTTTAATACGAGGCCAAATTTCTGCAATCATACAATACATAACACCAAATACGATTGAAAATCCAACATGAACAATGAAAATTGATAAAGGCATATCCATACCTGAAAACATATAAGTAAAATCAGTAGGCATACCAATTTGTTCTAAAAATATTTTAGGTGGAGTGGTTCTTTCTAATGCGTCAAGAGGCCAAACAAAATTAGGATTTCTTGGTGGAAATGGCACTTCCCAGCCCCATTTAACAATAGCACCGAATATTCCAGCTAGAATTCCAATCCAAAAAGATAAAGTCAAACGCCTATCGCTAGGTTTTGTAAAAGTCATAAAATCTCCTTAAAAATAAATTAAAACTGAATTATACTAACTAATATTAATAATTAAATAAAATATATTATCTTTTAATAATATTTATTAATTAATTACCTAAATTATTAATTTTATTTAAATAAATTAATATATTTTTTCATAATATTAATTTAAACAAATATATATTTTTTATATATTATTTTATAAAATTTTTAAAAGTATTATTTTAAATTATTTATAAATAATATATAGATAATTATTTTAAGTATGTGTTATAAATTAGAAAAGTATAGTGATAGTATTATAAAACAATGATAGGGTTTGTAGTATTTAATTTATAATATTGTTTTTTATTTGTAATAAAAGCTTTTTTATTTCAAGTGTTACAATTGCTCTTATATTTATTTAAACTTATGGTATAAAGCTTTAATCTATATGCTAATAATTACAATATTATTTTCTCTATCTTGTTTACATTTAATAATCATATATTATCCGTGAATATTTAAGATTGTTGATAATTGCAAGTTTAGTTAATTGGAAATGATATATTTAAACATTTTAGAATTAAAATACATAAATTATACTGCATTAGCATTTGCAATTTTAGTATACAAATCAATATATTAAGCTTAAAATTAGTGCTTAAATACGATTAAATATATTAGAATTAATATTTTAAAATATTAAGAGTATTTTTTAATAGTAATTAATAAAGAGAATGCAAAATCACTTATACATTTAGTTAAATTATTAGATTGGTTATATCTCACATAAATATAGTAGAAACGCTTTCTTTATGCCTTTTAGGTTTTATGCTTTATCGCTAGCTTTTTGTTTATGATTGTTTCTTAGTAATTTTTTTAATATTTTAAGTCTTATTATATATTTTTATAAGTAAAGATAAAAATATATAATAATTATAAAAAATACTTTAGAAGCTTAAATATATTTTCAAATAAATATTAAGTGGTGTCCCCAACAGGATTTGAACCTGTGGCCTTAGAATTAGGAATTCTACGCTCTATCCAGCTGAGCTATGAGGACTAAAAGATTTGATTATTATTTTTTGAAGAACTAGGGATTAAAATCCCTAGTTTAGATATTACATATTTCTTTTTTTGATGATTTCTTCAGAAACATTTCTTGGAACTTCACTATAGTGGTCAAATTCCATTGAATATGTAGCACGACCTTGTGTTTGGCTTCTTAAGTCAGTTGAATATCCAAACATTTCAGCAAGTGGGCAGAATGCTGCGATGATTTTATTTCCACCACGCTCATCCATACTATTTACTTGACCACGGCGTTTATTTAAATCTCCAATTACATCACCCATATAATCTTCAGGTGTTTCAACTTCAACTTTCATAATAGGTTCAAGTATTACAGCACCAGCTTTTCTAGCACCTTCTTTAAAGCCCATTGAAGCAGCTAATTTAAATGCCATTTCGCTTGAGTCAACTTCGTGATAACTTCCATCAAATAGTGTAACTTTTACGTCTTCTACAGGATATCCAGCTAAAACACCATTTTGTAATGCTTCTTGAATACCTTTATCAACTGCAGGAATATATTCTTTTGGAACAACCCCACCTTTAATATCATTAACGAATTCGTATCCTTTACCTGGCTCAAGTGGCTCAAGGCGTAAGAATACATGTCCATATTGACCACGACCACCAGATTGTTTTGCATATTTGTATTCTTGCTCAACGCTTTGGCGGATTGTTTCACGATAAGCAACTTGTGGCTTACCTACTTCAGCATCAACTTTAAATTCTCTAAGCATTCTATCTACGATAATTTCAAGGTGTAATTCACCCATACCTGAAATAATAGTTTGTCCGCTTTCTTCATCAGTTGAAACTCTAAAGCTTGGGTCTTCTTGTGCAAGTTTATTAAGTGCGATACCCATTTTTTCTTGGTCAGCTTTAGTTTTTGGTTCAACTGCAACACTAATAACAGGATCAGGGAAATCCATTTTTTCTAAAATTACTTTATCTTTTTCACTTGCTAAAGTATCACCTGTTAGTGTATCTTTTAGACCTACGATAGCACCAATTTCTCCAGCATAAAGTTCTTTAATTTCCTCACGCTTGTTTGAGTGCATTTTTAATAAACGACCAATTCTTTCTTTTTTATCTTTTGTTGCATTGTAAGCATAACTACCACTTTCAAGTTTTCCACGATAAACACGAACGAAAGTAAGTTGTCCAACGAATGGGTCAGTCATAATTTTGAATGCTAATCCTGCAAATTCGCCATCATCAGTTGATTTAACACTTGTTTCTGTGCCGTCTTCATATTGACCACGAATATCTGCAACTTCATCAGGAGCTGGTAAGTATTTTACAACAGCATCTAGTAGTGGTTGAACACCTTTATTTTTGAATGCAGTTCCGCAGCACATAGGAATAATTGATAAATCAAGGCAACCTTTTTTGATACCTTTGTAGATTTCATCGTTTGTTAATTCTTCTCCACCTAGGTATTTATCCATTAGTTCTTCACTAGTTTCAGCAACTGCCTCTACTAATTTTGTTCTATATTCTTCAGCTTTTTCTTTTAAGTCAGCTGGAATTTCAATTTCTGTATAATCTGTTGGTTTTTTATCATCATCCCAAACATAAGCAACCATTTTTACTAAATCAACTACACCACGGAATGTGTCTTCAGCACCAATTGGAATTTGAATTGGAACTGGATTAGCTTTTAAACGATTTTTAATTTGTGCTTCAACATTATAAAAATTTGCTCCAACTCTATCCATTTTATTTACGAATACTATTCTCGGAACATGATATTTATTTGCTTGTCTCCATACGGTTTCACTTTGTGGTTGAACTCCACCAACAGAGCAAAATACTGATACAGCACCATCTAAAACCCTCATTGAACGCTCAACTTCAATAGTAAAGTCAACGTGGCCTGGGGTGTCAATTAGGTTGATTTGGTGGTCTTTCCAAAAGCAAGTTGTAGCAGCTGAAGTAATTGTAATACCACGCTCTTTTTCTTGCTCCATCCAGTCCATTGTAGCTGTACCTTCGTGAGTTTCACCAATTTTATGACTCATACCAGTAAAGAATAAAATTCTTTCTGATGTTGTAGTTTTACCTGCGTCAATGTGCGCAGCAATACCAATATTTCTAACACGAGATAAAGGAGTTTGTCTTGCCATTTTAACTCCTTTTTACCATCTATAATGTGCAAATGCTTTGTTCGCTTCTGCCATTTTGTAAGTATCTTCTTTTTTCTTGAATGCTGCACCTTTGCTATTTGCTGCATCCATTAACTCACCTGCTAATTTTTCAATCATTGTTCTTTCGCTTCTTTTTCTAGCGTTTAGAATAATCCAGCGAATTGCTAGTGCTTGTTGGCGAACAGGGCGAACTTCAACAGGAACTTGATAAGTTGCACCACCAACACGGCGTGCTTTAATTTCTAAAACAGGTTTTACATTTTCAATAGCATCATTAAATACATCTATACCTTTAACTTCGCTATTTTTAGACGATATTAAATCAATCGCACCATATAAAATTTCAGTAGCAACAGATTTTTTACCATCATACATTAATGAATTAATAAATTTTGTAATTACTTTACTACCATAAATAGGATCAGCTAGAACTTCTCTAACTTGTGCTCTTCTTCTTCTCATTTTTTCCTCTTCAACTTTAAATTATAATTTACTCAAATTATGCCGCATATCTAAGCTGCAAATCTGTGAAACTCGTTTTTATTTTTTGCCTTTTGTAGGAGCTGCTGCTTGACCTGGCTTTGGTCTTTTTGTTCCATATTTTGATCTTGAAACTGTTCTCTTTGCAACACCTGCAGTATCTAAAGCACCACGAACGATGTGATACTTAACACCTGGTAAGTCTTTAACCCTTCCGCCACGCACTAAAACGATGCTGTGTTCTTGTAGGTTGTGTCCTTCACCACCAATATAACTAATAACTTCAAATCCTGTTGTTAATCTAACTTTTGCAACTTTTCTTAACGCTGAGTTAGGTTTTTTAGGAGTTGTAGTATAAACTCTTGTACAAACGCCACGTCTTTGTGGGCAATCTTTTAACGCTGGTGATTTTGATTTAACAATCACTTTTTTGCGTTCTTTTCTAACCAATTGATTTATGGTAGGCACGTTTCATCCTTTCAAAAAATTTATTAAAAAGTCGTGATTATATAATATTTTTCTTAAAAAAGTTTTAATACTTTTAACCTTAATTGAGAACAAGAAATAATTAAGTTTTTTTCACTATCATTTACGAATTATTTTTTAGTAAATCCAAAAAAATTTTGAAAGGAATTAAAATGTCTAGTTCAGATGTGGATATTCAGTATTTCGGCATTTTAGCAATGTTAGTTATTGCTACAGGCTTATTTTTTGGACTAGTTTTTTTAGCAAAAACAATAGGAAATTCTTTAGCTAGAAAAAATAGAAAAAAATTAGGCTTAGGACCTTATGAGTGCGGACCTTTACCGCAAAAACAAGCAGTTAAAATAAATTCACAATTTTTTATTTTTGCTTTAATTTTTATCTTGTTTGATATAGAAGTTGTTTTTATGTATCCTTGGGCTTTAATGTATAAGCAATTAGGACTTTTTGCATTGATTGAAATGGTTTGTTTTTTTGTTTTACTTTTAGTTGGTTTTATCTATGCGTATAAAAAAGGAGCGTTACAATGGCAGAGCATCAATTAAACACAAATGGAATGCCAATAGCTTTAACTTCGGTAGATAAGTTAGTTGGTTGGGGTCAAAGTAACTCTTTATGGGCATTTTCTTATGGTCTTGCTTGTTGTGCTATTGAAATGATGGCTGGCGGTGGTTCAAGGTATGATTTTGATAGATTTGGAACTATTTTTAGAGCAAGTCCAAGACATAGCGATGTAATGCTTGTAGCTGGAACTCTTAGTAAAAAACATGCAGAATTTACAAGAAGATTATACGATATGATGCCTGATCCAAAGTGGGTTATATCTGTTGGTAGTTGTGCAAACACTGGTGGTATGTTTAATACTTATTCAACGGTTCAAGGTGTTGATAGGATAGTTCCTGTTGATATTTATGTTCCTGGTTGTGCTCCACGCCCTGAAAGTTTTCAGTTTGCTTTAATGATACTTCAAAAGAAAATTAGAAAAGAAAAAATATCTAAAAAAATAGCAGCAAAAAGGTTGGTGTAATGAGAGAATATAAAGACAAGATTAATGCGCAAAAGCAAGACTACTACAAAGATAGATTTTATCACGCACCACAAACTACTAAAATTGATATAAAAGGTAGTGAATTTGAATATTTATTTGATGAGTTTAATAATAATTTTTCTGTTTTAAATTCTTTTATTGAGCTTGATATTGCAGTTTTTATAATCAATAAAGAAGATAATTTAAAGGCTTTAAGAAAGGCTAAAGATTTAGGTTTTACAACTTTTACTGAATTGATTTGTTCTGATTATTTAGCTAAAGATAATTCTTATGAAGTTCAATATCTTTTATTAAATATAAATAAAAAACAAAGACTTAGAATAGTTACAACCTGTAAGGCAGATGAAACTATTGAAAGTGGAGTTTGTGTATTTAAGGGTTTAAATTGGTCTGAAAGAGAAGCTTATGATATGTTAGGTGTAAATTTTATTAATCACCCTAATTTAAAAAGACTATTAATGCCTGATGATTGGTTTGATTATCCGCTTAAAAAATCTTATCCTTTAGAAGGAGATGAATTTGCCAAATGGTATGAAATAGATAGAATTTTTGGTAAGGAATATCGTGAAGTTGTAGGGCCTGAAAATCGTGATTCAGGAAGAGTTGATTGTAATGATACAAATAATTTTTCTAGAATTTATCACGAAGTTCCAAAAGGAGCTGAGCCTATTAGTATTGCTTATAAACAAGAATATCAAGAAGATGAAGGCGTAATGTTTGTTAAGAAAGTTAAGCGTGCTGATTCAAAATTCATAGAAGGAAGAAGATAATGCAAATACCATCAAAGTTAAAACCTTATTATGAAAATGTAGCCTTTAGTAAAGAAGATGGCAGAATGATTATAAATCTTGGTCCTCAGCACCCAAGCTCACACGGAAACTTAAGATTAGTGTTAGAGCTTGATGGGGAAAAAGTAGTTAAATGCACTCCAATGATTGGTTATATGCATCGTGGTATGGAAAAAATGGCTGAAAATATGATTTATCAAGAATTTATTCCAACTACTGATAGAATGGATTATGTAGCAGCAAGTGCAAATAACTATGCTTATGTAGCAGCTGTTGAGAAGCTTTGTGGTTTAGAAATTCCTAGAAGAGCTCAAATCATTAGAATGATGTTATTAGAATTAAATAGACTTGCTAGTCATTTATTATGGCTTGCAACTCACGCACTTGATATTGGAGCAATGACTGTATTTTTATATTGCTTTAGAGAGCGTGAATATGTTATGGATTTAATAGAAAAATATTGTGGTGCAAGACTTACACATTCATCTATGAGAATAGGTGGTGCAATGCTTGATTTACCAGCTAATTTCACTCAAGAATTATTAGTATTTTGTGATAAATTCTTAAACGATGTAAAAGATTATGAAACCTTACTTGATGATAATAGAATTTGGCGTCTTAGAACAGAAGGCGTTGGGGTTGTTACAAAAGAACAAGCATTAAGCTGGGGTTGTAGTGGCGTAATGCTTCGTGGAAGTGGAATTGAATGGGATATTAGAAAAGAAGAGCCATATTTACTTTATAATGAAGTTCAATTTGGTGTTCCTTTTGCAAACCAAGGAGATACTTACGCAAGATATAAATGCTATATGCAAGAGTTTCGTGAGAGTGTAAAAATACTTAGACAATTAGTGCCTATGTATAGAGAGAGTTCTCCTGAATTAATTTGCAACAATAAAGAATTTGTAAGTGCAAGTAAAGAACAAATTATGACTCAAAATTATTCTTTAATGCAGCATTTCGTATTAGTTACTCAAGGTCTTCGCCCACCTGTTGGAGATGTATATGTGCCAACAGAAAGTCCTAAAGGAGAGCTTGGATATTTTATTAAAAGTGATGGTTCAACTAGACCTTATCGTCTTAAAGCTAGAACTCCTAGTTTTTGGCATTGTTCGTTTTATGAAGAGCTTTTGGTTGGAACTTATGTGGCTGATGTTGTGGCTATTATGGGTTCAACAAATATTGTTTTAGGGGAGATTGATAGATGAGAAGAATTGACCTTAGAAAAAGTAAAGATTTATTTGCTGATTTAAAGACTCATATTGATAATGCTAAAGTTAATGAAGTTTTGGTTGTTTTATTTGAAATTGGAGATTTTTCTAATATTGATAAATCTTATGAATTTGTAGCTAATAATAATTGTAAGATGATGAACTCACTTAAGTTTAATCAAAGTGATTGGACTATAGTTATTAAAAAGGAAGCAAAATGAAAATATTAAGCTTCTTAAATTATGCAAGTAAAGAAGTCTTAAGTCATTTTAGCCAAGATGAAATAGTAAATATCGGTAGTTTTTACGATGAGAGATTAAAACAAAAATTTTATAAATGCGAACTAGGAACCGAAAGCTATGTTTTAGCATTGTTTTGCACTATGCTTAATTTAAGCGAATTTGATATAGGCGAACTTAGTGCTGAGAGTTGTTTTGGAGAAGAAGAAGCTAGTGAGATTTTAGAATTTTTAAAGAGTGCTGATTTAATTTTATTAGATAGTAATTTGCTTTATCATAAAGACAAAAATATATATTATTTTGCAAGTAAATTGGCTAAACATTTTGATTTAAAACTTATGTTTGATTATGAATTAAAAGATGTTGAGTTAGTTGAATTAGATGATAATAATGGGCTTATTTTATATGAATGTTTAGATAATGATGATTTTATAGTAAGTCCAGCTTTTGCAAATCTTGCAAAAATTAAAGAATTTGATTTAGTAGAAATTAAAACAAAAACTAAAATATTAAAAAAGAAAGTAAAAATTGATAATAGTTTAAAAGGATTATTTGCATTAAGTAAAAAAGATAATGCTTATGCGTTTAGTCCTTGCGTGGTTAAAGGAGTAAGCAATGAAAATTAACATTAATGGTAAAGAATGCTTAGCTAATGATGGCGATTATGTTTTACAAGTTGCTCGTGCTAATGATATTTTCATACCTGCAATTTGCTATTTAAATGATTGCAGCCCAACTTTAGCTTGTAGAATGTGTATGGTTGAAATTGATGGCAAACGCTCATACGCTTGTAATACTAAAGTAAAAGATGGAATGCAGGTATTAAGCAATACTAAAGAATTATGGGACGAAAGAAATGCTATTATGCAAACTTATTGCATAAATCACCCATTACAATGTGGAGTTTGTGATAAAAGTGGAGAATGTGAATTACAGAATTTCACGCATAAAGCACAAGTAGATACTCAAAATCATTGGATAAAAGAAATAGATAGAAGACATCAAGATTGGGGTGCTTTACAATATGACCCAAGTCTTTGTATAGTTTGTGAAAGATGTATTACCGTATGTAAGGACAAAATCGGAGATAGTGAGTTAAAAACTATAGCTCGTGGTGGAGATGCACCTGATAAAGATTTTAAAGATACTATGAGTAAAGATGCTTATGCAGTTTGGACAAAATTTCAAAAATCACTAATAGCTCCACAAAATGGAACGACTTTAGATTGTCAAGAATGTGCTGAGTGTGTTAGCGTTTGTCCGACTGGTGCAATTATTAATAAGAATTTTCAATATCGCTCAAATGCTTGGGAACTTACTCGCATACCTGCTAGTAATCCACATAGTAGTGATTGTGAGCTTATGTATTATGATGTTAAACAAAAAAGTATTAAAGATAATACTAAGATGGTTTATAGAGTTTCAAATGATTTTCATTTTACTACTTTAAATAAGGCTGCAAGATTTGCTTATGATATAGCAAGCGATTGTAAAGGTAAAGATGAAGTAGAGTTTAATCGCTTAGTATCGTTGTTTAAAGATAATAAAATTAAAAATGTGAAATTTAATAGCTATATAACAAATGAAGAAGCATATATTTTAGAATTACTTAGACAAAAATATGGCTTTAATTTAGTAAATAATGAAGCTTTATGTTTTCAAGATTTCTTAAAGACTTTTTGCGCTCATTCAGGTAGTTTTTATAATGCAAGTAGTGATGATGTTAAAAAATCTGATTTTATCGTAATTGCAGGAAGTTTTTTAAGACACGATAATCCTACTTTATCTTATAAAGTAAATAATGCAATTGTTATGAATAAGGGTGCTGGGCTTTATTTTCATCCTATTAAAGATACAAAATTTTCAAAAATTGCTAAGAATTTCGTAAGTGTAAATTGTGATTATGGTAAAGAAGCTCAAGTTTTAGAATTTATTTTACAATATTTTGCAAAAGACTTGCCGCAGGATTTAGCATATATCAAAGACGCTTTTTATGAAGAACAAATTGAAGTAGAAGTTAAAAGTAAAGATGCTGAAGGCAATGAGATTAAAGAGAAAAAGCAAGAAACAATCAAAAAATCAAGCCTAGCTAAAGAATTAGGATTTGATGAAGATAAATTAAAAGATTTATTACTTAAAAAAGCTAATTTTACTTTAATTATCGGAAATGATTATTTTTACCATGAAAATGCAAAATATTTAGCGTATTTACTTGCAAATATTCAAAAATTAACTGATTTTAAAGTTATGTTAATCCCACCACGCACTAATACTTTAGGTGTAAGTTTATTATGTAAATTAAGTAAAGCTAGTGATGGTTTTACGCTAGGATATAATGAGCGTGGAGATTTCTCATTCTCAAATGATGAGCATAATAATCTTGCTAGTTCAAATCTACTTGAGCAAGAAGGAACATTTGTAAATTATGATAAAAGGCTTGTTCCTACGAATGCTGCACTTAAATTTAAAGGATATTATTTAAATGATTTAGCAAATGCTCTTGGATTAGATGCACTTTATACGATTGAATATACAGAGCAATTACCTAAAGATAAAGGCTTTTTAAATATTGCTTTTGATGATTTGACAAATCATTATGATAATGCAGGAAATAATCATCGTGGGTATTTAATTGATACTTGTGAGTTTGTAAAGAATTTAAAACAAGATAATCAAATTCCACAAAATATAAAATCAACTTGTGAATGTAAAAAAGATGATATTGTAATACTTGCAAATCCAATTGGAAATCTATCAAAATATACTAATAAATCAAGCTTTTTTAACGAATGTGCTTCACTTTACGCAAGTAAAGATTATCTAGCTAAACATAATTTAAAAGAAAATTCTATGGTTAAGATTTATGATGATAAAGATGAAATTATTATAAAAGTAGTTTTAGATAAGAATATTGAAAATGGTGCTTATTTACCTACTTTTGATGATAAGATTAATCCTTATAAATTCTTTAAAACAAGACGCTACTATGCGTTAAATATAAAGGAAATTAGCTATGAGTGAGACTATGTTTTTTATAATCGTTACGCTGATTAAATGTCTTTTAGTAATTGCAATTTTTGCTTCATTAGCTGGATTTGCAACTTATTTAGAAAGAAAGGTTTTAGGTTATGTTCATAGAAGACTTGGGCCTGATATGGTAGGACCTGCTGGTGTTTTGCAAATTGTTCCTGATATGATTAAATTATTTACAAAAGAAGATTTAATTCCATATATGACAAATAGTAAAGTATTTAAAGTAGCTCCTTTAGTATCAGCAATTTGTGCTTTTATGGCTTTTGCTGCTGTGCCGATTTTTCCTGAATTTACATTATTTGGGCATACGATAAAACCAATTATTGCTGATGTAAATATAGCAGTTTTATACATTGCTGGATGCTCATCACTTTGTGCTTATGCTATATTTTTAGGTGGTATGTCAAGTTCTAGTAAATATCCTTTAATAGGTGGTGCTAGGGGGCTTGTTACTATCATATCTTATGAAGGCGTTAGTGGTCTTTGCTTATTAGCTGTTGTTTTATTAACTGGTTCTATGAGCTTAGTTGATATTAACGCTTATCAAGAAGGTGGAATTTTATCTTGGTTAGTATTTAAACAACCAATTGCATTTGTTTTATTTACAATAGCAATTTTTATTGAAACAAACAGAACTCCTTTATGTCTAGCAGAAAACGACCCTGAATTAGTTGCAGGTTATGGCACTGAATATAGTGGTCTTCGCTGGGGAATGTTTTTTATAGGCGAATATGCTAGTATGATTTTAGGCTCAATTTTGATTACTTTATTATTTTTAGGTGGATATAACGATTTTTATTTCATACCAGGCGCTATTGCTATGATTTTAAAAATATGCTTTGTATTTTCTTGGTATTTTTGGGCTAGGGGGACTTTCCCACATTTAAGGGCTGATCAAGTTATGAGAATGAGTTATTTAATATTATTACCTGTTGCGGGTGCTAATTTAATAATAACTGCGTTATTGGCTTTATAAGGAGAATATATGAAAAAATATTATGTAGTAGATGAAAAAAGAAAATTAATTCTTACTCCTTATGAAAAATTTATAAGAAGTGTTAAAAGGTGTTTAAATACTGATTTAATCAGCGGTTTAGCATTTATAATTAATGAAACCTTAAAAAGGGGTAATTCAGCAACTATTAAATATCCAATGGAAAAAATCAAATTAGATAATCGTTATCGTGCTGTGCATAGATTGCAAAGATTTATTGAAAGCGAAAATGAACGCTGTATTGGTTGTGGGTTGTGTGAAAAAATTTGTATTTCAAATTGTATTAGAATGGAGACAAAATTAGGCGATGATGGTAGAAAATTAGTAAGTAATTATTCTATTAATCTTGGTCGTTGTATTTATTGTGGATTTTGTGCTGAGGTTTGTCCTGAACTTGCTATTGTGCATGGTGTTGAATATGAAAATGCAGCAGAGCAAAGGTCATATTTTGCACATAAAAAAGATATATTAACTCCAATTGATAATCTAATTAATCAAGTTGAATTTGAAGGTGCTGGAAGTTTAAGAGCTGATGCTGATGATTTTGTAAAAGTTACACCAAATTATTATGATGTAATGAAGGCAAGAGAAAGTGAAGCTTCAATTTCAAATTCTAGCGATACAAAAGAAGATAAAACGAATAAAGAGGCAAAAGATGTTTGAGTTAATTATATTTTATATTTTCGCTGCTTTAGTTGCGGGATTTTTTATAATTGCGGTAAGTTCTAAAAATATTTTATATTCTCTTAGCTCTCTTGCTTGCGGAATGGTATTTTTAAGCGCTCATTATTTTTTATTAGGAGCAGAGTTTTTGGGTGCTGCTCAAATTATAGTATATAGTGGGGCTGTTTTAGGGCTTTATAGTTTTGCTATGATGTTTTTTGATTTAAGCAAAGAATTAAAAGAAAAGCTAAAACATAAAAAAACTTTTTTTAGTTTAAGTATTTTAGCGAGTGTTCTTATGATAATTATGACTTTAGGATTTAAGTTAAATTTATCTCAATCAAGTTTATTGGTTAGCGAAGAGCTTGAAAATACTCGTAGTTTAGGGATTATTTTATTTACAAAATACCTTTTAGCTTTTGAGATAGTTGCAGTAGTTTTACTAATGGTAATAATAGCAGCTATTGTGCTAGTAGCAAAGAAGATAAAGGAAGAACAATGAATTATTTATTATTATCAATTGTATTGTTTTTGATTGGTTTAGTAGGAGTATTAAAAAGACAGAATTTAATAATGTTTTTTATATCTACTGAAATTATGTTAAATGCTGCAAATTTAGCTTTTGTAGCAATTTCAAAAATGCACAATGCTTTAGATGGGCAAGTTTTTGCTATTTTTATTATGGCAATAGCAGCTTGCGAAGTAGCTATTGGGCTTAGCTTTTGTGTGATTAAATATAGACGCGATAAAAGTCTAGATTTTGGAGAGTGCAAATGAGTTTATTATGTGTTTTATTTTTACCATTATTAAGTGCAATTTTTGCAGGAATTTATTCTTTTTCTCCAAAAAATAAAGTAATAGGTTATTTTTGTTCTTATTTAATGCTTTTAGCTTGTATTTTTGCTTTTATATCTTTATATTATTTAGCAGATAAGAATTTGTATATTAGTTTGGGTCATTGGATAGGAATTTTAAATGTTAATTTCGGCTTTTTAATAGATTCTGTTAGCCTTACTATGATGTGCGTTGTAACATTAGTTGCTACTTGTGTGCATTTTTATAGTATTTATTATATGGAACACGATGAAGGCTTTAATAAATTCTTTGCATTTTTAGGCTTGTTCGTATTTTGTATGCTAATTTTAGTAATGAGCGATAATTTCTTATTATTATTTGTTGGATGGGAAGGCGTTGGTCTATGCTCTTGGTTATTAATCGGCTTTTGGTATCAAAATGAAAAATTCTCATTAGCAGCAAATGAAGCTTTTATTATGAATAGAATAAGCGATTTTGCAATGCTTTTAGGAATATTTTTAATATATTTTAATTTCGGAACTTTAAGCTATAAAGAAGTATTTGCTATATTAAGCTTTCACGAAATGTTAAATCCTAATTTATTAACTTTAATTGCTGCTTTATTATTTGTTGGTGCTATGGGTAAATCAGCTCAATTTCCATTCCATACTTGGCTAGCAAATGCGATGGCAGGTCCAACACCAGTTTCAGCATTAATCCACGCTGCTACGATGGTAACTGCTGGTGTTTATTTGGTAATTCGCTCTCACGATTTATTTTCGCAAGTTCCAAATGTAAGTTATTTTATAGCTTGTTTAGGTGCTTTTGTAGCTTTATTTGCTGCTTCAATGGCAATTGCTGCAAAAGATTTAAAAAGAATTGTGGCATTTTCTACACTTTCTCAACTTGGATATATGTTCGTAGCTTGTGGTTTAGGAGCTTATAAAATAGCATTATTTCATTTAGTAACTCACGCATTTTTTAAAGCATTATTATTCTTAGGTGCTGGAAATATTATGCACGCAATGCACGATGAATTAAACATTTACAAAATGGGTAAATTGTATAAACCTATGAAAGTTACAGCAGTTTTAATGATAATTGCAAGTTTAGCTTTAAGTGGTATTTATCCATTCGCAGGATTTTTCTCAAAAGATAAGATTTTAGATTTTGCATTTGTAACAGAGCATTTTGGCTTATATTCTGTTTTATTATTTACAGCGTTTTTAACAGCGTTTTATAGTTTTAGACTATTAATGATGGTATTTTTTGCTCCAAAAAATCACACAATCCATCCACACGAAGCAAAACCTATAGCATTAATTGCAATGCTACCTTTAGCAATATTAGCAATTATTGCAGGTTTTTGGGATAGTCAATTCTTTGAATTTATTAGAATTCCTATGCAAGAATTACACCATAATTATGTATTAATTGCTATTTCTTTAGTGGTTGCTATAGTAGGAATAGTTTTAGCTATAGTAGTTTATAAAAATGGTGCAAAAGAAACTTGCAATTGTAAATATAAAAAGCTTTTAGAAAATGAATATTACATACCTAAATTATATGAGATTATTTTCATACAACCTTATAAATGTTTAGCTAAAGTATTAACAGGATTTGAAGAAGGTCTATATTCATTTATTTTTGAATGTCCTAAAAAGCTTTTAAATCTTGTTTCTTGTGAGAACAAAAACAATAACTTAACTCTTCACATTGTGTTTATTTGTGCATTTTGTGTGTTTTTACTTTTAACAATGGTGGTGATATATGCTTAGTTTATTGATATTTTTACCTTTAATTTTTGGGGTTAGTGCATATTTTATAAATGATAAGGCTTCTAAAATTAGCGGAATTTTATTTTCTTTTATAATTTTATGCCTTAATTATTATGTGATAATTGATGAAATTCATACATTTAACTATACTTTAATAAAAGCTTTTAATTTTGGGATTAATTTAAAAGCTGATGAGATAGCATTTACTTTAGCTTTTGTTGCAAATTTAATGCTATTTTTGTCAATGTGCTTTTTTTCTAAACAAACAAAAGACTTTTTAATAAGTGCTATGATTTTAAGTGCTTGTATGAATGGTTTATTTTTAGCAAATGATGCTTTATTATTTTATATTTTTTGGGAAGTTTCATTATTTCCACTTTTATATTTAATGGTTAAAAACAATGAAGCAAAACTAGCTAGGTCATTTTTTGTATTTGCATTTTTAGGCTCAATTTTTATGCTACTTGCTATGATTTATCTAGCTTATAATGCAAGAGTTAATGATGCGATTTTAAATTTTGATATTAGTTATTTCTCAACTACAAATTTAAGTCCTATTGAAAATACTTTATTATTTATAGGATTTTTCTTAGCATTTGCTATAAAAGCTCCTATTTTTCCATTTCATAGTTGGGCTATTAAAACTTAT
Source organism: Campylobacter sp. RM9331 (assembly GCF_020137685.1). Classification (NCBI taxonomy): domain Bacteria; kingdom Pseudomonadati; phylum Campylobacterota; class Epsilonproteobacteria; order Campylobacterales; family Campylobacteraceae; genus Campylobacter; species Campylobacter sp. RM9331. Next base: position 62,725 of record NZ_JACGBA010000006.1, on the reverse strand, counting down.
TCAAAAGCACCTAATTTTGTTTCTGTAATGCTTGCAAGTTTTAAAATGGCGCCTTTTGGAATGATTAAGTTTTGCCTTCCTTTATTTGCTGTTAGTATTAATGAATTTAGTGGGATAATTTATACATTATGTATAATTTCAGCAATTTATGCAGCACTTCTAGCAAGTAATGCGAAAAATTATAAAGAATTAAGTGCAATGAGTTCAATATCACACTTAGGAATTATTTGTTTAGGTATTTTTTCTATGCATCCAATTGCTTTAAGTGGAGCTGTTGTTTATATGGTAGCTCATGCTATTGTAAGTGGGGCAATGTTTTTTTACGCTGAAATTTTAAAAGATAATTACAAAACTTATAATCTAAGTGAGTTAAAGGGCTTAGCTAAACATATGCCTTATTTGACATTTATTTTTGGAGTTTTATTATTTTCATCAATTTCTTTACCACTTACTATAAGCTTTGCAGGTGAGTTTTTGGTTCTTTATGGAGTATTTGCAGCTAGTAAGATGGCTGGAGTTTTTGCTACTTTAGTTGTGATACTTGGAGCTGTTTATATGTTAAATATGTTTAGAAATAGCTTTTTAAGTAAAAAAAATGAAGCTAAAGACATAAAGGTTAGTTTATCTAAGATAATAATTTTATCTTTCATAGCTTTGATTATAATTGTATTTGGAGTAAATCCTAATATAATTTTAGATTATATCAACTTTGCGGTATAAGGAGATAGAATGCAACTTGATTTAAATGTATTACTTATTTTACCTGAACTTGCTTTGATAGTTTTTGCTTGTTTTATATTGGTTGCTAATTTATTTTATAAATTTGATTTAAAAGCTTTAAAAGGGCTTAGTATTGTGGCTTTAATAATTGCTATTATTTGCCAATTTAATTGCCCTTATGATGAGAGTTTTTTTGATTTATTTATATTTGATAATTTAGCAAAATATTCAAGTATATTAATCAATCTATCAGCTATTTATTTTCTACTTGCTAATAAAAGAGCTGATGAAGGTGAGTTTTTTGCATTATTTTTAATGATGATAGCTTGTTTAAATTTTATGGTAAGCACTAATAATTTAATAGTAGCTTTTATAACTCTTGAAGGCTCTTCTTTAGCACTTTATAGCTTAATAGCGTTTAAGAAAAAAGCAATTGAAGGTGCTATTAAATACTTTAATTACGGAATGCTAGGCTCAGCATTTTTTGCTATGGGTTCTGCAATGTATTATTTTGATAGTGCAAGTTTAGAACTAAACTCATTAGCTACAATTAGCACGGCTAGTATTTTAGCCTTTGTTATGATAGGAATTACAATATTATTTAAATTATCAGTAGCACCGCTTCATATGTGGCTTAAAGATGTGTATTTAAAGGCTGATTCAAGTTTAGCTGGATTTATTTCAATAGTTCCAAAAATAGCTATGATGGTATTTGCATATAGATTTATGATTTCATTTGAAAATTTCTTCAATGTAAGTGAGATTATTTTAATTATTGCTTGTGCTTCTATGCTTTTTGCTAGTGTTATGTCATTAAAGCAAGATAATGCAAAATCAATGTTAGTATATAGCTCTGTTTCACATTCATCGTTTGCTTATTCAACCCTTGCATTTTTTCATTTATCAAGCCAAATGTTTTTATATTATTTTTTAACATTTGCATTTGTAAATATCGCATTATTTATGTTTTTAGGTGCGTTTAAAGACACAAATTATGAGAATTTAAAAGGGGTGTTTAAGAAATATCCTTTATTAGGAATTTGTATTGTTGTATTATTGTTAAATCTTGCGGCATTGCCACCATTTGGCGTATTTTTTGCTAAGGTTGGTGTAATTAATATAGCTTTAAATGTTAATATTTATGCAGCAATTTGTATGGCATTTAGCTCAATTATTATGCTATTTGCTTATTTAAGATTTATAAAAGCAATTTTTGCAGATAAAGAAATAGGATTTTTATATTTTAATAACGCTCAAAAAATAGTTTTAATTTTAGCAATTATTGCTTCTTTTGTTGCAAGCGTTGGATTAGATTATATTAAATAATGAAAAAAATATTATTTCTTTGCTTTTGCGTTTATTTATATTCTTTTGAACTATATATAAACTCTGGCAAGGAAATAAATAAAAATATATCAGTTTTACATATTAAAAACAATACCGATATAACTTGTGATAAATTACAAGATGAGAATTTAAAATCTTATTTTAAATGTAGTGTGAAGGGTAAATCAAGGTTATTATCAAATCAAGATTTAACCTTATTTAAATTAGAATTTAAAAATTCAAAAGATACTTTAGATATATATATTTACCCTAAAACAAATGTTAGTATTGTTGATAGTGAGCAAAAATTATATGATACTAATGTGGTTTTTGCATCTAGCAAAAAAGTTTCTAAAAATTTTACTTTTATATTTTTTCCATATACTCAAGGAGTGTTAAGTCCTAATGGACTTGATTTTGATGTGATTTTTCCTGATTTACAAACTCCTTTTATAGAAGGACTTGATTTAGACCAAAATCCTGTAAATATTAGCGATAATAGTGATATTAATTCTTATTTGAGTATTAAAAAATATTACGATAATAAGCAATATAAAGAGCTATTAGATTTATGCAATATGTCTTTAGAAAAATATAAAAATAGTATTTTTATAAGCGAGTTTTACTTGTATAGAATTAGAGCTATGTTTAATTTGCTAAATGAAAATACCACTTTAAGCGAAGAAATTATTTCAAGTGCAAAAGATTATGTAAGGGTTTTTCCAAGTGATGAGAATTACACTGAAATATTGCAAATGATGGTAAAAACTTATTTAAAATTAGAACAAAGAAGTGATGCTGAATATTTTATAGATATTTTAAATAACGAGCATCCAAATTCTTATTACACAAAATTGGCAAGTTTAAACTATGCTGATTTTTTACTATCTCACGGCAAAAGAGATGCTGCTACTATTATTTATAATAATATTTTATTTAGTTCAGATGATGCGATTTTGGCTAGTAAAGCTGCAATATCTTTAGCAAAAATCAATATTAGTCATAATAAAGCAAAGGAAGCTAAGGAATTTGTATTAAAAGTCTTTAATGCAAATGAGCAATATTTATTAGAAGATAAGGATAAAACCTTAGGTTTAGCTGATGATTTTTTCAAGGAAAAAATGTATGATATTAGTGCTCCTATTTATGAGTTTTTATTTAAAAATTCAAATAAATTAGACCCTTATTATGAAAGAGTGTTAAAAAATTTAGGTGTTTCTTTAGCTAAAAATAATGATTATAAAAAGGCTGATGAATATTTAAATGAATATAAAAAGCTATTTCCAAATGGCGAATATATGAATATCATTGATGAAACTATTGATAGTTTATATTTTGAAAAAGATGAACAAGATAGCTTTAAATTGCACGAATATTATAATTTTTTAATGGCTAAATATGATAATAACATATCAAAAAGAGCTCTTTATGAAGAAGTAAAATTATTATTTAAAGAGCAAGATTATGAAAAGATTTTAAAACTAGAAAAGAAAATAAAAGATAGTGAAAATGAAGAGCTAATTTCTTTATATGATAGTAGTTTGATTAATTTATTAAATATTGCATTAGATGATGATGATTGCGATGAAGTTTTAGGATACATAAAAAATAATAATTTTATAAGTGATGAAAAAGTCATTAATAAAATGAAATATTTAGAGTGTTTAGAAAGAAAAAAAGAAAATAAATTAGCTTTAGATTTTGCAATTAAGTTTGAAAATGAAGATTTGGTGTTTTATAAAATCAAACAAGCAAAACTTTTATATTTAAATAATCAGTATAAAGATGTGGAAAATATAATCAAATCTATTTTAAATAAACGATTTAATATTAAAAAACCAGAATATTTTGAGATATATTATTATTTATCATTATCATTAATTAAGCAAAACAAATACAATGATGCTATTTTTTCATTAAAACAGCTTGAAAAATACGGCAATGGATTAAGATTAGTTGAGGTTTATGACGAATTTTTAAATTACTTTAAAAACAATAATCTTGATATTTCAGCTATTACTTATGGTAAAAAAGCAATTAATATACAAAATTATTTAGGTATTAATTTATATAGTCCTAAGATAGAGTTAATTACTTTAAATGCTTTAATTAATAAAAATAATATAAAAGAAGCTAAAGAAATATTTATAGATTTATATAAATTAAAATTAAGCGAAGAAGAATACAGCAATGCAAAATATTTAGAAGCTAGTATGCTAATTAAAAATAAAGAATTTGAAAAAGCAAAAGAAACTTTAAAAGAATGCAAAAGTGGTGATTGGAAAAATTTATGTGATGAAAAATTACAACTTTTGGAATAATTTAAGCTAAATCTAATTTTTAAAATATATAATATGCGTTTTACTTATTGGACAGATGGGTGAGTGGCTGAAACCACACCCCTGCTAAGGGTGCAGCTCTTAATCGGGGCTCGAGGGTTCAAATCCCTCTCTGTCCGCCACTTTATTTCAAAAACTTATTTTATGCGCTCGTAGCTCAGCTGGATAGAGCATTTGATTGCGGTTCAAAAGGTCAGGGATTCGAATTCCTTCGGGCGCACCATTCATACTCATTGTTAATATATAGTTTTATAATTTGTTTTTAATACTTTAAAAGGAGTTATAATGAGAAAATTACTTTCTTCATTGGTAGTTGTTGGTGCGATTAGCACTTCTTTATTTGCAGGTGCAAATACTCAAACAGGTTGCGGACTTGGAACTATAATTATTAAAAACCCTGATTCAGCAATTATGTATGCTTTACAAGCTACTACAAACGGAACTTCAGGTAATCAAACTTTTGGTATTACTACAGGAACACTAAATTGCCAAGAAACAAGATTAGTTCATAATGAAAAAGCAATTAATTTCGTAAATGCAAATCTTGACGCTTTATCAAATGAAGCTGCTTTAGGAATGGGCGAACATTTAGATACTTTAGCTGAACTTTTAGAAGTAAAAGACGCTGATTTATTTAAAGCTAATTTAAGAGCAAATTACTTAGCTATTTACAATTCAAGCGATGTTGTAGGTGCTCAAGTTTTAGATAGAGCTTCTGCTTTATAATTGAAAAAGTTTTTATTTTTATTGTGCTTTTGTATTTTTGCAAAGGCACAAGATAATGAATTATTAAATCTTGATTTTTCTAAATTAAGTATTTCTAAAGATGAGTTTTTAGAAATTATTCAACAAGCTAATCAAAAACAAGTTTTTAACACAATAGAATGGAAAAATCTCCTTCACTTTACAAACAATAAAAGCGAGATAATTAATAAAGAATTTTTTTATTCAAATCAAAGGAATTTAAAATCAGAATTTGAGCTTAATTTATATATGTATTTTTTAAAAAAAGAAATATATTTAGGCAAAAAAGAAGAGTTAAATCAAAAAGATTCTGCTATAACTTTTAGCAACGATAATGATAATTTGCACTTTATTTGCAAGTTTCCTTTAAGGGCAAAATACATAGAAAAATCTCTAAAACTTACTAAAAATCAGGATTTAAATTGTTCTGATTTGAATAATTTCTTAGAATATATTAGCCCTAAATCAATTAGCATAGTTTTTCCAGCTGCTTATTTAAATTCCCCAGCGTCAATGTTTGGGCATACATTTTTGCTAATTAATTCTAATTACAATTCAAGGCTTTTATCTTACGCTATTAATTATGCTGCCGATGTTGATGAAAAAGATGAAAATGGCTTAATGTTTGCCTTTAAAGGTTTGTTTGGCGGATACATTGGCAAGTACTCTTTAAAGCCTTATTATGATATGTTAAAAACATACAAAGATAGCGAAAATAGAGACCTTTACGAGTATGATTTAAAATTAAATGAAGAAGAAGTAAATAGACTGATTTTGCATTTATGGGAGATTAAGGATAGTAGTTCGGTTTATTTGTTTTTTGATAAAAATTGTTCTTATAATATTTTGTGGTTACTTGAGAATGCAAATCCTGATATTAAATTAAGAAATAAATTTATTTATAGCGTAATCCCAAGCAATACTATACAAAAAATCAACGACATTAATCTAATTAGTGATTATCACTATAGAGCATCAAAGTTAAATACCATTTTAAATCAAGCAAAAGATTTGAGTTTTGATGAGATAAATCTAGCAAAAAATATAGCTTTAGGTAAAATTGAGCCAAATTATGATTATTCTATTTTAGCCTTAGCGAACGAGCTTAGTCAGTATTATGCTAGTAAAAATGAGCTTAGTGTAGATGAATACAAAAAAATAACTCATAAAATATCTAGTAATTTATCTCAAAGCAAAATAGCAAAGCTTCCTTTAAAAACTCCAAAAGAAAGCATAATTAATGCTAATTATCCTAGCAAAATATCATTTGCTTATGATACAAAAAAGAAAGCTTTATTATCAATTAGACCAGCCTTGCACGATATTTATGAAGATGATTTGGGTTTTGATAAAGGTATTGGAATAGAATTTTTAAGCACTACTATTAATTATGATAAAAAGCCTAAATTAGATGAGCTAATCTTGCTAAGGCTTGCAAGTTTAAGTGATTTTAACTATATAAATCATAAGCCAAGTTTTTTGTTTAAATTAGCTTATGATGATGTATTAGATGATAAATTAGCAAATATGGAGCTTTTAGGCGGGATTAGTTTTGTTAATGAGTATTTTTTATTATCATTTTTAAGTGGTTTTAGAGCTTATAAAGATGGTTTGAGCTTTAATAATCAAATAATTACAAGCCTATCTTATAAAGCAAATAAGCTTAGTTTAAGTTATCATAAGAATTTTTATAAGCACGGCTTATTAGAAGATATTTTAAGTATCAAAACTTATTTTAAGATTTATAAAAACACTGCGATTTTTGTTGAATTTCAAAAATATTTTCACAAAAACGAAACATTTAAAATAGGTATAAATTATTATTTTTGATATTTTTTTGGATTTGGAATTTAATTTGATTTTTTTTAAATTCTAAGTATTTGGGTTAGCAATTGTTTTTAAAAATTTATAAAAAGATATAAATAAATATAAAATATTTTTAGTTTTTTATATTAATAAAATTATTTAATTTTTATTATAATTACTTAAAATCTATATAAGGAAAATTTATGATAAATCAACCTATAGTTACTATTTTTGCTGGTGTAAATGGTGCAGGAAAAACCACTTTATATTTTTTAACACTAGAAAAAGGAATAAATTTAGGCTATCGTATAAATGTAGATGAAATAGCTCAAAGTATTGGAGACTATAGAGATAGACAAACTCAAGTTCGTGCTTCAAGAATAGCTATAACAATGCGTAAAGTTTATATAGATGATAAACTTAATTTCAATCAAGAAACTACACTTTGTGGAAAATCTATATTAAATCTATTTGATGAATTAAAAGAGAATAATTACAAAATAAATTTACGCTTTGTAGGGCTTGATAGCCCACAAACAGCAAAAGAGCGTGTAAAAATACGAGTTAGTAAAGGTGGACATGATATAGAACCACATTTAATAGATAAAAGATATTACGAAAGTATGCAAAATCTTTTAAAAATTATGCCGTTGTGTGATGAGATTTTGGTTTATGATAACACTAAAAATTATGAATTAATTGCAAAAATAACAAATGGAAAAGTAGATATACAAAAAAATATTGAATGGTTCAATGATTTAATTTCAGAAAAATAAAACTTCAAAATTATTAATTTATGAATATTAGTTATGATTTAAAAAACCACAAAGGACAAAGATGAAAAAACTCACATTATTTTTATTTAGTTTATTTTTATGGGGGGGGGTATTTATTAAATAACAAAGATATAAATTTTACTTATTTAACCAAACCAACCAACCACAAAACCCAAACAATCCAAGAACTAAAAAGCATTTCTATACCAATGAAACAAGGTGTATTATCAGCACATTCTTCAAGCACAATATCTCTTAATAATGATTATTTGCTTAGCGTATTTTTTGCAGGCTCTAAAGAAGGTGCAAAAGATGTAGCAATTTATGCGAGTATTTATCAAGGCACAAATTATTTAGAGCCTTTTGCATTAATTACTAGAGAAAAGCTTATGAAAGATAGCAAAGAATATATTAAAAAAATCGGAAATCCAACCTTAGTCAAAACAGATAATAAAATCCATTTATTTGTTGTAGGAGTTAGTTTTGGCGGCTGGGCAAATAGCAAAATATATCATTATATTAGCAGTATTGATACTATTGATTTTAAATTCCAAAAAGTCCTTCATTTAAGCCCTTTTGCAAATATTAGTAATCTTGTAAGAGCCAATGCTATTTATGTTAATTTAGGTAAAGAATTTGGCTTTTTACTCCCAATTTATCACGAATTAGCCAATAAATATCCCTTAGCTTTAGTATTTAATAATTCAGGCGAACTTTTAAAAATCAAAAAACTCACTAATGCTAAAGATTTATTTCAGCCAAGTGTTGTTGCTATTAATGATAAACTAGCTTTATTTGCTTTTAGGTCTAGTAAAAGTGCTAATTATGATTTTTATACTATGACTTGTGATAATCTTTTAAACTGCAATGATTTAACAAAAACAAATCTAAAAAATTATGATAATTCTATTAATTTATTCAAAGTAAATAATGATATTTTCTTGCTTTTTAATAGCGATAAAGATGGTTCAAGAAATACTTTAAGCCTTGCTATTATGAAAGATTATAATGATTTTCATAGGATTTTAGATATTGATAAAGGTAAAGAAATGAGCTACGCAAGTGTATTCATTAGCGATAATAAAGCTCATATTACATACACACATAATCGTGATTTTATTCAATACAAACAATTTTTATTTAACAAAAAGGATTAAAAATGCACTTTATTTATACTTTACTTTATTTATCAATTTTTGCAAGTATTTTTCAAAAACTTACAATTAAGAAGAAAATTTTTATATATTTAGCGATAATTTTTTTGACAAATATATCTATATTTAATGGTTTGAGTTTGAATGATTATACTTATAGTATATTTTCTAATCTTAGTATTTTTAGTGTTTTAATTTTGCTATTAATAATTTTTAATCAAGGCAAATTGCTTGATTTTAGGGCTTATGTTTATATTTTTGTTATCAATCTTTTATTTTTTCTATCATTTTTAAATATTATTGCTTTTGATATTTATTATGAAAATGGTTTTTTAAATTATTTAATAATTTTTGTAATTTTTATAATTTCGTATTTGCTAAATCAAATTCTATCAATTTTATTTTTGCTATCTTTAGCAATATCTTTTATCTTAGGCATTGATAATATAAATGATTGTTTTTTTGATATTTTTATTTTGATATTTTCATTTTTTCAAGTAATTTTAAAAGCAATTAAAAAGAATTTAAATAAGTCTAGTTAACTAGACTTATTTGACCTTTACAGGATATAAGCTTGGGTATTCATAGATTTTCCACTCGCCATTTTCGTTGTGCAAAATCACATCTTTACTGAATTTATGTTGCTGGATTTTGTAGTTTGTATCTACTTGAACTATTGCTATTTCGCTACTTTTGTTCTTTTTAGTAAAGTTCATTTCTATAGTATCATCATTACCTTTATAATCATAATCTATAAAAATCATATCCTTACCTTTATCTTGAAACTTCTTAAAATAATCCACATTATTTTTACTAGCAAGTAATTTAGCAGCATCATTCATTTTCCCAGCTTCACATAAAAGCACAAAGTCTTTAACCACAGCTTCAGGCTCTTTAGCTTCATTGCCGCAAGCACTAAGAATTAGTGCTGCAGCAATTAAACTTGATGCCGTAAAACTTAAAATCATATTAGCATCTTTATTTTTCATACTCTTATCCTATCAACATATCAGCAAAGGCATAAATTATTAAGAACAGAAAAATTAGTCCAGTAAATAACATTAAAAATCCAACAACTCTTGCAAAATAAAAATACTTAGCAAAAGAATTGCTCTCATTTTTAAGTTCGTCTAATTTTCCACTAGCTTTAAGCCTTGCATACCATTCAGGTCTATCGTGCTTTAACTCTTCTTCAGTTAGTTCTCCACTAAAGATAACCATATCCATAGGGAACCTATCAGCTCTAAAGTGAGTATTGAAAAAATGCACCGCAAAAATAAATCCTGTAGCTAAAAGTGCTTCATCAGAATGCACAAGCGTTGCAAGATTTAGCATAAAGCCAGGTAAAATCTTCGTAAATTCAACCGGAAACCACAATACTAAACCACTAAAGCCAATGATAAACATACCCCAAAATACTGCTATATAATCAAATTTTTCCCAGTAAGTAAATCTATCAAACTTAGGTCTTTCGCCTTTTCCAATAAACCATTTAAAATGAGCCACAACATCTCTTAAATCTTGCATTCTAGGCATTAAACTATCAGGTCCAAATAATTTTGCTAAGAATAATTTAAAGCTTAGCTTTCCATTATTATCACGAATAGCATTACGCTTAGTCCAAGAATTATAAACTACTTCAGCAATGTGGCTTAAGAATACTGCAATCATAATAAACGCACTAAAATGGTGTATTTTAGTAGCCATTACAATTCCGCCCATTAAATCAATCATAGTTTGAGCCCAAGGAGCGGTATAGAATTTTTGCGGTAAGCCAGAAAAACTTAATCCTAAAAAGCTTGAAGCTACAAAGAAATGCTGAATTCTATGCAAGGTGCTAAAGCGTTTAATATTTATCTTGTCATTATGCATTTTTTCTTTTGCTGCACGCCACTCATCTTTATATTTAATACTCATATAAATTAGTTTCATACTCCACAAGAATGTGTGTAAGCCAAAGAATGCAAATACTGATATTACAAGCCCTGTCATAAACACATAAGCCCAATAAAGTAAAGGGAAATTCTCTTTATCAGTATGGTCAGCATGAGCTATAAAATCACTAAAGTTATCATTAGCTCCTTCGTGGCATTTTTCACAAGTTTTTATTCTAGTTTCACCATATAAAGTTGATTTTTCGTCTTTTGGTTTATGAATATTATGAGCTCCGTGACAATCAAAACAAGCAGCTATTTTTTTGCTTTCACCATCTTTTGCTAAAACCATAGCCTTTCCGTGGAAAGTTTCGTGATAGTGTTTTTGCTCTTTTTCATGGCAACTTCCACATTTTACATCGCTTAATTTTTTAACAGCTAAAGAGGTTAATTGTTGTTTATCATGCACATTATGGCAATCTGAGCATGATGGAGATTTTTCTCTTGGATTTGTGAATTTATCATGCACACTTCCGCTAAATTCAGCCTTAACTTCTTTATGACAACTAGTGCAGTTTGCATTTACATTGTCTTTATCGTTTGCTAAATCATTGATAATTCCACTAGCACCATGACAATCTCTACAAGCAGGAAGGTTACCAAATCTTAAATTCTTATGTAATTCATCTTTAAAACTACTTACTTCATTTCCTTCGTGCCAACTATTAATATCATGACTTTTTACAAGTGGTTTTATGCCGCCTTTTTCAATAGGTCTTGCACTAAGAATCCAGCTTTCAATTCCATCTAGCATTACACGAACATTTGTATATCCTAGTCTTTGTGCTTTTAATGCAGCATCGCTACTTGCATAGCACATTCTATTTAAGCAATAAAAAATAATCTTAGCGTCTTTATTGCTAGGTAATAAACTTACCCATTCAGGTGTATTAATAAAAATAGAGCCTTTTAAATAGCCGTATTTTATTCTTTCTTCTTTTGTATTTGCGTCAAATATATATACATCTTTTTTACCTAATTCTTTTTCTACATCAGCCATAGATATAGGAATTACTCCTTCAACTACTGCAAAATCGCCTTCCGATGCAAAAAGGTTAAAGCTTAAAAAGATGGCAAAAATAAGTCTTAGCAACATATTTTATCCTTTCACTAAGGTTAGGATTTTTCCTAACCTTTTATTATTTCTTACCATCTAATAAATCTTGAGCTTGTGCTACATAAACTAATGCTTCATTTATTAGTTTTAGAGCATATTTTGGACCATGAACGCCCCAGCTTCCATCTTTTTCAATTTTTTCATAAATTGCTCTTGCTTCTTTTGTAAGTAGGATAATTTCTGATTTAGTTTTTGTGCTTAGATTATCCATTTTTGCTTGTTCTCTATCAATTTTGCGAATTGCAAGTTCTAGTTTTTTAAAGCCTTCTTTAACAGGTAATTGCCATTCCATAACTTTATCATAGATTTGCTCTTGGTCTGTGAAGTGTAATTCTTTTGGTAAAGTTGATTGCACAGCACTATGGCATCCACTTGCCCCAGGTCCTACTAGATTTACATCACTCCAGCTAGTTCTTCCGCAACTCCACATTAAATCCACAAAGAATTTTCCATCTTTTCTAGCAATTGTCCAACCTTTAGTTGTTTGCGGGTCTCTTGGTTTTCCTTCTGGTGGGTTTAGAGTTTTTGCGTCTTTATCTACATAGATTTTCCATATATGACTTGCACGAACATTGTCAAATCCACCTTTATCAGGGTTTTGAACGCTTGCAAAGTTTTCACAACTCATCATATTTGGCATATGACAGCCTGTGCAATTATCTTTAGCGTGTGCTCCGCCGTATTTAAACATTTCAGCTTGAGTTTCGTGACAATCACTACAAGTTTTTTTAAGTCCTACTTTTGTATAAGGGTCTTTCCAATCATTTGCAGTAACTTCGTGTGGGTCGTGGCAAGTTGAACATCTCATACCTTTATCATAATGCATAGTATTATACATTTGTGAGCCTTCAGTTCCACAAGATGGACACGCTGATTTAAAGTAGCTATTAAATGGCTTTCTTGGGTCAATCTTCGCATCTTCGCTATCATAAGCAAATCTTTGATGACATCTTTCGCAATTACTTGGCATACCAGCACCCCTTGCTCCATAAAGGTGAGCTCCAGCTCCGTGACATTCTTCACAGCTAATTCCTTTAGAAATTGCGTGTTTTCTAAGCTCGTCTTTATTTCCAATTGCTGCTAAGAATTCTTCTTTAGATTTAAAGTCAAATTTAAAGCTATGGCATACTTCACAATATGCAGATGCAGGTTGAAACATCATTTTTTCTTTATAAGTAGAACCATAAGAGTTTATTCCCCAAACGCTTGAAGTTTGTTTGCCAAAATCTTCTAATTTTGTAGGAAAGCCAGGTGAGAATTCAGCGATTTTTTTCGCAACTTCAGGTGTAAGTGATTCAACCCAAAGGCGTGAGAATTGATTACCTCCAGCAACCATTTTACCTGTTCCATCAGCTAATTTTCCATCTTCAATGTGATAAGTTCCACGAACTAACCATTTATCAATAAAACCATATTTTGTTCTAGGAGTTCCTACGATTACAAATACATCATCAGCTTCAACACCTTTTGGTAAAATTGTAGCTTCGCTGCTTCCATACATAGGCTTTTTAGGGTCTCCTCCAGCTTCTTCTAATTCATCAGGAAAACGAATAACTTTTGAGTGGCGTGAGCGATTCCAAGCTTCATATTGAGCAGGGTGACATTCACCACATTTTTTAGGCCCTACGAATTTATTTGGATAATCTAAAATACTTTCCATACCTAGACGATATGTAATTGATGCAGAACGACCTGTGTCTTTTTCATAATTTCCATGCCCACCGAATTCTACGAATTCTTCTTGGCGATTAGAAATAGAATATTTTCCTACTAATCTTCCTTCCTTTTCGTATTTAAACATAGGATGGCGGTCTTTTAAGAACTCTATAAAATCAGTTTCTTGATTTACATAATCGTGAAGAGTTCTAGGCTCGATACCATCAGCTTGAGGTGTTATATTATTAGCATATAACATAATACAGGCACTACCTAGTGCTAACAAGCGTTTCATAGCTTTCTCCTTAAAATTAAAATTACAACAATGAAGTGTAATCCAATTTCATTTAAAGATTTCTTAAAAAAATATAAAAAATAAAATATAATTTAAATAATTCAAAAAGGAGAAAAAATGTATTAAATAATTTTAATTAATTTTCTTATTTTTTAAGGCTTTTATTATAAAATATAGCTTTAAGTTTAGATAATAAATTTTATCAATTAAGAATGATTTTAAAAGAAAGTAGTTTTAATAATAATGTTTTTAAATAAATTTTTAAATTTAAAGATTTCTTTAGCTTATATGCTAATTTTTGCTATTTTTTGTGGGGTTGCTACATTTATTGAGAGTGCAAAAGGCACAAGTTATGCTATGAGTTTAGTTTATAATGCTTGGTATTTTCACTTGATTATGGTTTTATTGTTTTTAAGTGTGATTTATGCGATTTTTAAATACAAACTTTATAAAAATATTTCATTATTTTTAATTCACATTTCTTTTATTTTTATATTTATTGGTGCTGTTTTAACTCATTTTTTTGGTTTTGAAGGCATTATTCATTTAAGGGTTGATAATAAAGCAAATGAGATAAAAAGCACAAAAACTGAATTAGTCTTAAAACATAATGATAAAATCAGTAAAACTAGTAATTTAAATGAGATTATAAAACTTGATAATGCAAGTTTAAGGTTTGTTGATTTTAGCAATGAAGCAGGGATTACTAAGGTAAAAAGTGATGATTTAAACGACCCTAGTTATTTAAAATTAAGATTTAATTTTGATAGTGGATATAGTGATGTTGAGATTAATTATAATGAATGTCTTAGTGTTGCTAATATTGATTTTTGCTTTAATAAAACAAGTACTAATTATGTTAATTTTTATATAAAAGATAATGAGTTTTATATAAACACTAATCAAGAAATGAAATTCTTAAATCAAATTTTAAGTAGTGATTTTAAATTAAAAGATGGTATATATTTGCTAGATGAGTTTTCTTTTTCGGCTTTAAATTATTTAGTTCATTCAAAAGACGCACTTAGTATGAGTGGGGGTAATTTACAAGCGATTAGAGTAGAATTTAAATCAGGAATTTCAAAAGAACAACTAATCCTTGCATTAAACGATAATATTAAGATAAATGATTATGATATTTCTTGGAAGCAAGAGAGCTTAAAGCTTGATTTTGATATTTATCTAAAACGATTTAATTTAATAACTTATGCAGGTAGCAAGAGTGCAAAAGATTATGAAAGTGAGTTATTAATCTTAGATAATAATCAAAAAATAGATGTAAAAATAGCTATGAATAAAGTGCTTGATTATAAAGGTATTAGGTATTTTCAGCATTCTTACGATGAAGATTTAAAAGGCACGATTTTAAGTGCTAATAAAGATTTAGGCAAAACTCCTACTTATATTGGCTATGCTTTATTGTTTATTGGGTGTTTTTTAAATTTATTTAGTCTAAAAACTAGAAAATATTTTAAGGCTTTAAGTGTTGTTTTTATAGTAATTCTTAGTCCAAATTTAAAAGCAAATGATTTTAACTCTCATATAAATGAATTAAATTCTTTAATTATTCAAGATTTAAATGATAGATTTTTGCCATTTTATACTTTTTCACTAGAGCTATGCAATAAAATTGGTTGTCCTAATAAAAACGCTGCAAGTGAAGAAATATTTAGATTAATTACTGATGTTACTTATGTAAATGAAGCTAGATTAATTAGGGTCAAAAATCCTAAATTAAGAGAATTTTTAAATTGTGAAAAACAAGCAAAATTTAGTGATTTTTACGATGGTTCAAGCTATAAATTAAAAGATGAAATTAAAAAAACCTATGCTAAAGGAGAAGCGAATTTTAATGATTATGATAAGGATTTGATTAGAGTTGATGAGAGTGTGAATATTTTATATTTAATTTTTACAGCAGAATTATTTAAGATAATTCCTGATGAAAACCACTTGCAAAGCCCATTTGCAAATAATATAAGCTTGGATAATCAAAAGCTAATTAATGAATATTTAAGCTCTTTAGTAATTGCTAAAAAAACTAATGATTATAGCAAGGCTAATGAGATTTTATCTAAGATTAAAAACTTGCAAAATCAGTTTGATTTTTTACCTAGCCAAGCACAGATTAAAACTCAAATATTTTTAAGCAAATATGATGCTTTTTATAGTTTGTGTTTTGCTTATTTAGTGCTTTTTATACTTTCTTTATTTGTAATAAATAAAAATACTAAAATTATTTTTTATCTTACTTTAATACTATTTTTAATCCATTTAATTCTTATTGGATTAAGGGGTTTTGTAGCAGGATTTACTCCGCTTACTAATACTTATGAGAGTTTAATTTATATTGCTTTAAGCTCCGTTTTTGCTGGACTTGTTTTTAGAAAAAATCTATTACTTAGCTTATGCTTATTATTTAGCGTTGCTACATTATTTACAGCACATCTTAATGATATTAATCCACAAATTACAAATCTAATGCCTGTTTTAAATTCTCCTTATCTTAGTATTCATGTAAGCTTAATTGCTGCTTCTTATGGATTTTTTGGCTTAAGTGCTTTAATTAGCTTTTCTTATTTATCGTGCGTAATATTTAAAAAACCTTACGATAAGGCAAATATTCAAATATATTTAGCAAATCATTTAGGCTTATTATTATTAATTTGTGGGAATTTCTTAGGCGGAATTTGGGCTAATGAGTCTTGGGGAAGATACTGGGGCTGGGATAGCAAAGAGACTTGGTCTTTAATAAGCATATTAATATATGCAATTTTAGTGCATTTAAAATTAAAATCAAAATTATTATACGCACTGCTTAGTATGTGGGGATTTGGCGTTATTTTAATGACTTATTTTGGAGTGAATTATTATTTAGTAGGTAAGCATTCTTACGCAGGAGAAAAGAGCAATTTTGAAAGCCCATTATGGCTAATAATTAGCGTAATTATCCTAATAATCTTTAGTTTGGTTGCTATTAGAAGGAATTTAAAATGAGAGTTGTGTTAATATTTTTAGCTTTATTTTTCATAGCTTGTGATGATGAAAAAATTGATGAAAATTATTTAAACACTCCACTTAAATGCTCTATTAATAAAGATATATGCGAAAAAGATTTCAAAGGTAGAAAAATTAGTTTTGAAATTATTAATCGTCCGATAAGATTTATGGAAGAAACTAAATTAATAATTAAAGGCTTACCTAAATACGATAATCTAAATCTTAAATTATATGGGCTTAATATGGATATGGGTGTTATAAATGCCGAGCTTATTAGACTTGATAACGGAGATTATGTAAGTGAGTTTGTGGTAAGCACTTGTTTATTAAGCACTATGAGATATAGATTAGAATTATTTAATAATGATAAAAAAATAAAATTATTTATAGATTTTGATATGAAAAGGTAAAAATGAGAATATTATTAACCAATGATGATGGGTATGATGCGCCAGGTCTTCTAGCGCTTAGAAAAAGGCTTAAAAAGATTAAAGATTTAGAGGTTTTTGTAGTTGCTCCTTGGAGCAATAAGAGTGCTTGTGCGCATTCGCTTACACTAAATCATCCACTAAGTTTTGTAAAAATTAAGAAAAATTATTATGCCTTAAAAGACGGCACTCCAAGTGATTGCGTAAATCTTGCATTTTGCACTATTTTTAAGGATAAATTACCTGATTTGGTAGTAAGTGGGATTAATAATGGAGCAAACTTAGCTGAAGATATAACCTATTCAGGCACGGCGGCTGCTTGTATGGAGAGTGTGCTTTGTGGAGTGAATGCGATTGCTTTTTCTCAACTTTATGAAAAAGATATAGATTTTAAGCGTTCAAGTAAACTTGCTGTTAAATTAATCTTAAAATTACTTAAGCTTAATCCACTTAAAAAAAGAAGATTTTTAAATGTAAATTATCCAAGTTGTGAGAGTGATTATAAAGGTTATAAAGTTTGTAAAATGGGTAAAATGAGATATGAATTCTCAAGTAAAATATGTAAAAACCCTAGAGGATTAGAGTATTATTGGCTAGATAGCTTGTATGATTTAAGCAAGGTAAAAGCAAAAGATGATGATATTGATTATGTAAGACAAGGTTATGCAAGTATTACTCCAATTAAGCTAAATCTAACGGCTAAAAAAGAATTAAAAAAAGTAAAGAAATGGTTAGAAAATGAGTGAGAGATTTGCAAGAGCTAGATTATTATTTCAAGATAATTATGATAAATTGAGTTCAAAAAAAGTGCTAATTTGTGGGCTTGGCGGAGTTGGTGGTATGTGCTTTAGCTCACTTGCTAGAGTTGGTATTAATGTAAGTGGGATTGATAAGGATTATTTTGAAGCTAGTAATCAAAATAGACAATTACATTCTGAAAATATTGGACTTAGCAAGGCTAGCGTTTTTGCTGAATTTTATAAGGCAAATTGCTATGAGTTATTAATCACTAAAGAAAGCTTTTTAGAGTTTTTAAAAGATAAAGAATTTGATTTAATAATTGATTGTATTGATGATGTTAAAGCTAAATGCGATATAGCTGAAATTGCTTATGAAAAAGGCATTAGTTTTATTAGCAGTGGTGGAGCTGCAAAAAGAATTGACCCTTTAAAATTAAAGGTTGCAAATTGGGATAAGACTAAAATGTGTGCTTTAGCAAAAGCCGTTAGACTTGAGCTTAAAAAACGCAGATTTAAGGGTAAATTTAAAATGGCTTATAGCGAAGAAGAGCCAATGTGTGTTGGGCTAGGGTCTTTTATGGGAATGACTGCTTCTATGGGGCTTTTATTGTCATCTTTAGCGATTAAACAATTATTGAAGAATTAAAGCCTAAAAAATTAGGCTTTTTTTAATATTTATAAGAGTTTTTTAAAGCTTGTTTTTGTCTTTTATATTCGTCTTTTATACGATTTTTTTCAGCTTTTAATTCTGCTTTTCTTCTTTTGTATTCGTCTTTACTCATACTATTTTTCATATCATTTAATTCATCAAGCTTGTCTTCAATCCTATCAATCTTACGCTCAGCTTCATCTTCTAATCTTTCAATAGTGTCTTTAATCTCATTTTTTCTAGTGTAATAATCATTATTATAAACACTACCGCCACCACAATGTGCTCTTACATTTGCTAAAGCGTTTTCTAAACCTCTAACTCTATTAAAATTGCCATATTGTTTTGCATAGCTTAATTCACGCTCTAATTTGTTGATTTTATAAGAGCAATCTGCCATTGCAATACTTGAAATTATGCTTAGTAAAATTAATTTTTTCATATCTTCTCCTTATAATACTTTAAATCCGATTAATTCAATTTTATTGCTTAAAAATCTTTCTTCATCTTGCATATTTAGCATTAAATCAGTGCTTAGATATTTTTTATTATCATCAGCAAACACGCTAACGCTTACGCAATCTCCAAAAAGCTCCTTAGCCTTAATACAACCTAAGAAATTAGCCCCACTAGAAATTCCAACTCCAAGTCCGATTTTAGCTAGTTTTTGTGCCATTATAACGCTATCTATATCATTTACTATGATGATATCATCTAATTCATTTAGCTTTACAATATCAGGCACAAAACCATCTCCTATGCCTTGAATTCTATGCTCTGAATTTTCTCCAGGATTACTCATACTAGCACAGCCTTCAGGCTCTAATGGGCATATTTTTACTCCAAGTGGTCTTAATACCTTGCCAATCCCCATTATAGTCCCACCTGTTCCAACTCCTGCTACAAAGCAATCTGGTTTTAGATTGTGTTTTTTTAGAGTGTTTAGAATTTCATTTGCAGTTTTTTCATGGGCTTTTACATTGCTTTCGTTTTCAAATTGATGAGGTAAAAATACATTGCCATTTTTTGCACTCTCATCAGCAAGTCTTACGCTACCACTAAATCCACCTTCGCAAGCACTAACTTCTCTTAATTTTGCTCCGTAACTTCTAATTATTTTCTTACGCTCTTCACTCATCCAGCAAGGCATAAAAATCTCAACACTAGCACCTATAAAAGCACCTAAAGCAGAAAAAGCTATACCTGTATTTCCACTAGTTGCTTCGGCTATACTCATACCAGCTTTAAATTCATTATTATTAACAGCATTTTGCATAATTTCTAATGCCATTCTATCTTTAATAGAGCCACTTGGATTAAAATATTCTAGTTTAAAATAGCTTTTTGATTTTTTATTTTTATATAAATATTCAACTTCAACTAAAGGCGTGTTGCCAACTAATTTTGCATATTCTTTTAGTTTATTTTGCATATACTTTCCTTAATTAAAAAAACGCTTATTTTAGTAAATTAAAGTTAAAAATGAATTTAAAAATAATTTCAATAAAGATTATGAAAAATAATATCACTTTATTAATCAAAAATAATTATAATTTGTAAAATTATTATCAATAAAGGTTGGAAAATGTTTTCGTTTATTAAAAGAATTGCAAAATCAATTTTTGCACTTTTTAAAAAACCTAGAAAAGCTACAAAAACTCAAGTAATTGTAAGCAAGGCAAGTGAATTAGTGAATAAATTTATGCCTAAAAAAGAAGTAGAAGTTAAAGAAGTAAAACCTGATATTTTAAAAGAAATATCATTGTTTATTTTAAAAGAATTTGGATTTGGAAAATATATTAATTTTGCTTTAAGCTTTGCTAAGTTTTTAAAATAAATCATTACAATGCCCTTAAAGGATAGTAATGGTAGGGCAGGATAAAGTAAGAGAAATTTTTGATGAGTTTATAAAAGCAAAAGAAATTCCGCATAGTGTTTTCTATGGTCCAAGCGGAGTTGGCAAGACCACTTTTGCAAGATTTATAGCAAAAGAATTAAAAACTAATTTTTATGAGTTTGATGGTGCTAGCTTTAGCGTTGAAGAACTTAGAAAAGTTATTAAAAAAGATAGCCTTTTTAAGCCTGTTGTATTTATTGATGAAATTCATCGTTTAAATAAAGGCGTTCAAGATGTGTTATTAAAACCTTTAGAAGAAAATAATTTTTATTTTTTAGCTGCAAGCACTCATAATCCTTTGTATTCACTAAATAAGGCTTTATGCTCTAGGTTATTGTTTTTTGAGTTTATGCCATTAAGTTATGATGAATTACAAGAGATTTTAGAAAAAGCTCAACCTAATTTAAGCACAGAAATAAAAGATTATTTAATCAAATCAAGCTCAAACGATGCAAGAGCGATGCTAAATCTTTTAAGATACGCAAATGTTTTTAAAAATATCAGCCTAGAAAAGCTAAAAGCACTAAGACCAAATTATATTAGTAATAAAGAAGATGAGTTTTTACTAACTTCAGCCCTTATTAAAAGCTTAAGAGCAAGTGAAGTAAATGCAGCAATTTTATATCTTGCTAGAATGATAAATGCAGGTATTGATATTTTATATATTGCTAGAAGGCTTTGTATATTTGCTAGTGAAGATGTAGGCAATGCAAATCCAAATGCTTTAGTAATGGCTAATTCGTGTTTGCAAATATGTAAAGACATTGGCTTACCTGAAGCAAGGATTACACTTTCTCAATGTGTAGTTTTTCTAGCTAATTCTAAAAAATCAAATTCATCTTATAAGGCAATCAATAAAGCCTTAGAATTTGTAAATAACAATGAAGCCTTACAAATACCGACATATTTAGACAATAATCATCCTGATAAAGAAAAATACTATATTTATCCACACGATGAGCCAAACAAAACTCAAGAAATGGCTATTAATTGCCCTAAATTTTACGAAGATTACGGCATAGGATATGAAAAAAATTTCGCACTATGGAGAAAGGAAGGACTTTATAAATGTTAATAATTTCAACCGCAGGTCATATTGACCACGGCAAAACTTCATTAATTAAAGCTTTAAATGATTTTGATGGAGATAATACACCTGAAGAGCAAAAGCGTGGGATTACTATTGATTTGAGCTTTTCACACTTAGAGCATATCTCATTTGTTGATGTGCCAGGTCATGAAAGCTTGGTTAAGACAATGATAGGTGGTATTCAAAGTGAATACGCAATGCTTGTTGTAGATATTAACGAAGGGCTAAAAGCACAGACTTTAGAGCATATTTTTATCTTAAAAATTATGGGTGTAAAAAATATAATTTTAGTTTTAAATAAAATTGATTTATGCCAAGATATTGATGCTAAAAAGCAAGAGATTTTAAAGCAACTTGATTTTACGCCTATTAGAGTATTTTTAGTAAGTGCTAAAAACAAATTAGGCATAGATGAGCTTAAAAAATATTTATTGAGTTTAAAAGTTCCAAATTATGAAGATTTTGCTTTAAAAATCAATGTTGATAGAGTATTTAATGTAAAAGGCATTGGTCTTGTAGCAACGGGTATTTTAAAAAGTGGCAAATTAGAATGCAAAACTTATTTAAGCGATGAATTAGAAAATATTCAAATAAAATCAATTGAAGTTCAGCATAAAAATGTAGAAAGTGTAGTAGCACCTGCTAGGGTTGCTTTTGTCTTTAAAGGGAATTTAAAAGTAGGAAATATCATTTATTCTAAGGGTTATTTAAGAAGTGCAAATGAGATTTATACTACTTTAGAAGGTGAATTAAAGCACGATGAAAATGTATTGTTTTGTGCTGCCAATAAGCAAATTGAAGCGAAATTTTTACAATACGATAGATTTGCAAAATTTGTATTAAAAAAACCAATTGCTCTAAGTTTTAATGAGCCTTTTATAATCTTAAAAAATGCTCGTGCTGTTGCTGGTGGAGTGGTGTTAAATCCACTTACAGAGCCACTTAAAAAATCAAAAATGATTGAATTATTAAATGCTTTAGAACAAAAAGATTTTAAAAGTGCTTTTGCTTTATTAAATCAAAATCATAGTTCAGGTTTTGGGCTTTTTTGTGCGCCGCAAAGATTTAATCTAAGCACGCAAAAAGCCTTAGAATACGCTCAAGAAGTAGGCGAGATAGTAGATTTAAATGGTGCTTGTGTATATGCAAAAAAAGCCCTAGAAGATACAAAAAACAATATAAAAGAGCTTTTTACTAAAAACCCTTATTCATTACAAAGTGCAAAAAGCTTAGAAAAATCATTAGGAATTGATGAGTTTTTGTGTGATTTGGCTTTAAAAGATTTAGATTTTTTAGAATTTAATAATGGTCTTTTTTATAAAAAAGGCGAAAAATTAGAAAAATTATTAGAAAATAATGAAGAAAAAATATATGATGAATTAAATTGCCTAACCCCAAAAGCTCCTTATAATATCTATGATGAGCTTAATTTAGATAGAAAAAGTGGTGATGATATTATGAAGAAATTATGTTCTCAAAATAAGGTAAAAAGACTAGCTCATAATTATTTTATTAGCACACAAGCACTTGAAGAATTTGTAAAAAACATAAGCCCTATTTTAAAAATAGGTGTAGGAGTGCAAGAACTTAAAAATGAATATGACTTAAGTAGAAAATATGCCATTGCTTTACTTGAGTATTTAGACACTTTAAAGGGTATAAAAAATATTGACAATAAACGCTATTTAATGCAAAATTAAACTTTTATTTTTTTAAGGAGATTAGTATGAAAAAAATAATATTAGCAATGTCGGTTGTAAGCGCTTTAAGTGCTAGTAAAATTAGTGATAAAGTTATAGAATTTGTAAAAACAATTACACCAGAAAATATTCAAGTAGAATTAGTAAAAGTTGATAAAGTTCCTGATTCAAAATTTGAAATGGTAGAGTTTAATTTATTAAAAGATGGAGTTGTAGTTGGCTCTGATGTTTTCTTTAGTGATGGAGTTTATGGAACACCAACTATGCTTAATATGAAAGAAAGTATAGATTTAAAAGCTAGTTTTATGGCTAAAAAAGAAAAAGAAAAACAAGAGAAATTAAGCTTATTATTAACAGATTTTGTTAAAGAAAATCCTGATATGATTATTAATCTAGGAAAGCAAAATAGCAATACTGCAATGGTAGTATTTAGCGACCCTGATTGTCCTTATTGTAGAGAACATTTAAAAAATATAGAAGAAGATTTGAAAAAAACTAATATTAAATTTGTTTTAACTCCACTTCCAATGCACGAGAATGCTTTAGATAAATCGCTTAATATTTTTGATGAAATCAAAACAGCTAAAACTGATGAAGAAAAAATCGCAATATTAAGAAAATATTATCAAGATGGTGTTGAACACAAAAAAATTGACCAAGATAGAAAAAATGAATATGCTAAAAAGGTTGATGAAAAAGTATTTAATATGGGTGTAAATTATACTCCAGCAATTTTTAGTAATATAAAAGTTAAATAATTTTTAGAATTTGAAACGAGAGTTTCAAATTCTTTTTTTAGTTCTTCTTAAATTTTGTGAAAATATTTGAAGCTAATTTTTTTACATCAAATTCATTATAAGCTTTTTCTAAAGTATTTAATTCTTTTTTGATTTTTTCGTTTAGCTCGCTATTTTGAAATTTGATTAATTTTATATTTAGTAGTTGCTTGTTTTCTCTTACTAATCTTGCAAATTTAGCAAAATTATTATCAAGTTTATTATTTAAAATATTTTCAAGTGCCTTACCTGAAGCATCGTTATTTAGATTTGTCTTAATCATAGCTATAAAATCACGCTCAAGACTTAGAAGAGATAGTTTCATATTATCAAGTTCATTATCACTTAAGCTAACTTCTAAATCCTTTTTAAGCCTTTCTAAGATAGCAAATATACCTTCTAAAAGTCCATTTAATACTCCAGTCAAAAGCTCTTCGGCATAGCTTTGCCATTCATTTGCTAGTTCAAGTGCTGCTTTTAAGATAAGTTCAGCTGCATTAATTATTTTATCCTTATTAAACTTAGCATATTCAAGTGCGTTAATTAGCATAAAATTACTTATTAAAAAGCATCTTTCTTCTATCATCGCATTTGTTTCAAGAACATTTATAAAAGCATTTTGAGAAGTTTCATAAAGGATTTGCAATGAGTTTGCTTCATTTAACATAAGTTCTTCAAGGTATTCTTTTTGAATATCATTTTGAACTACCTTACTTAGCTCATTAAAACTTGATTTTGTAATATTATAAAGCTCTAATTCTTTTGACTTTATCTCTTTTCTAATCATCTCAAGCTCATTTGTAAGAGTATAAATCTCTTGCTCTTTTATAGACATTTTTGCTCTTAAAAGGGCTTTTAAAACTATATTTTTATTCTCATTTGTAAGTGCTTCTAAATTCTCTAGCTCTTCACAATACTTGGTATATAATCTAGCGATTAATCCTTCATCGTTTGAATTAATAAATTCTTTTTTTGCTTTTTCTTGTATTTCATTAAATAATATATTTTTCATAGTTTTTCCTTATAAAACAAATTTAGAATGTTTTTTAAGAGTAGAAAATAATTCTAATCTATAAGCTTCATTTGGCACTTCTAGGCTTAGGTTATAGCTTTTATAATTACTTGTAGATTTTGAACTTTCAATTTTTGCATTTTTAATATCTAGCTTTTTTACTAATTCATTTATATCATCATCTTTATCAAGTATTACTTTATAGCTCCAGTTGCAAGGATATTCTATCTTTAAATCAGCTTTAATTTCTTCTAAATTGACCACTTTTGCCTCCGTCTTTTTCTAATAATTTTATATCATCAATAACCATTGTTTTATCAATTGCTTTAACCATATCATAAATCGTTAATAAGCCTACACTAACAGCATTTAATGCTTCCATTTCTACACCTGTTTTTCCTTCGGTGATTACCACTGCATTTAGTCTAAAAGCAAATTCATTCTCAATTGGCTCAATATCTACTTCAACTTTACTAATTGGTAGTGGATGGCACATTGGAATTAAATTTGATGTTTGCTTAGCTCCCATAACAGCTGCAACAATAGCTGTATTTATTACCGCTCCTTTTTTAGCATTTCCGTTTAAAACTGCTTTAAAAGCTTCTTCGTTCATTGTGATTTTGCCACTTGCTAAAGCTCTTCTTTTAGTAATTTGTTTATCACTAACATCAACCATAGTAGGATTATTTTGCTCGTTTATGTGTGTAAGTTGCATTTTTTTCCTTTATTTTTGCTTAGATTTTAACAAATAATATAAATAAAATGGTATATTAGCATTTTTAATTTTATTAAGGAAAATTATATGGCTTACGATGATGATGAGTTTTTAGATTACGAAGACGATGAGTTAGATGGCTTTAGTGAATATGATGACTTTGATGATGAATTAGACGAATTTGACGATGAGTTAGATGAGTTTGATGACGAATTTGAGCAAGATTTTGATGATGAATTAAGCAGTCTTGATGAATATAATATATATGATGAAGATATGTATGATGACGATGATTATAGTTATGACGAGGCATAATGCGAGAATACGATAGTCAAAGAGTAGAATTTATACAAGAGCTTTATGATACCTATGAAGATATAAGAAATCATAATATTACCTTAAAAAGAATTTATGTAATTTTAATATTAACCATAATTATTACATTTGGTTTTTTAGGTATTACTATGCTTTTTGCTAAAGAATTTTTTATATCAAGTTTATATATTGTTTGTGCTTGTTTATTTTATGCCTTACTTTTAAATAGAAAGAAAAAATCAGTAGCAAGGTATCTTGACTGGTTTAGCTTTATGGGTGGTGGGGCATGTATAATCATTGCTATTTGTTGTAATATATATTTATATTCTATGGCAGGCGGGGCTCATTTATATATTATTTTGCTAGCTACTTTGATTTATATAATGTTTATAAATGATTCTAAAAAAAGATTATTGATAGCAAATATTACTTATTTAGTGCTATTAACTATATTTATATCTTTATTTTTAATTGATTATTATTTTTGGCATCCTTATTATAAGGAGAGTTTTTTTTCTAATTTATTATTTATAATTTCTGTTTTTGTAGTTTTTTCTAGCATAGTATTTAGCAACCATGTAGTAGGTCTAAAATCAATAGAAGATATAGAAAAATTATCTGTAAATAAAAGTCATATAAAAATAACTAAAAAAATACATACTAAATTCAATCTAATTGATAAAAAAGATTTCACACAATTGCTTTTACAAAGACAACAAAATCAATACAATAATCTTAATGTTTGTATATTTGAGATAGCTTTTGTTCAAAAAGACCAAGATTCATATTTTAAGATAGATTACTACTACCAAAATAAAGTAATGAATGAATTCTTAAGTCTTTTAAGAGTTTATTATCCTAATGATGAAATTATAATTAAATGGGATTTAAATACTTTTGTATTAATTTTAGAAGAAGAAAGCTCTAAGTTTTATTTCTTACTTGAATCAATAAGCAAAGATTTTGATAAGATGATTAGAAAGAAAAAAGATAATTTTGATATTTATTTAAAAATTGTTGCAAAATACCACAAGCATATAGATACTCAAAAAAGACCTAAAGTTTTATTAGAAAAAATAAATGAAACCGTAAAATTAAAATATGAAACAAAAACAATGGGTCGTGAGTATATATTGTATAAAAGTGGATATGACGATATAAATTAAAAGGTTTAAAGTGGTTAAATATGAAGTTTTGATATTAGTAAATAGTCTATTTTTATTTTTTGCTAGATTTTTTACTGGTTTGATTTTTTATTACAATGGTTTTATAATTACTTCTTATGAAATTTTTGCAACATCTTTATATTATTTAGCTTTTTTATTCTTATTGTTTGTTGGTAGAAAACTTTATAAGAGTTTTGGAGAAAAAAATTATTTTTATAATAGATATAGAAAGATTTTAAATGGTAAAAAATCTTTTAAATCATCATTGTTTAAAAAAATTATAAGAGTAAATTTTATAAGCGTTAGGCATTATGCTTGGTATTTATTTCAATTAGAATCAATTTTTACAGCTACTTATTTTTCTTTAAGTATTGGTTGGGGATATGGATTTGATTTATATTTAATTATGCTTACATCTTATTATTATCTTAATTTAAGAAAATATTCTGCTTTAATTTTTATATTTCCTTTTGTTTATTTCTTGTTATATTTATTTTTATTTTTCTATTGCGACAAGGCGTATCAAGAGCCAGGACAAGTATTTATATATATTATCAATATAATTTGCGTAGTTAGTGCTATATTTTTTACCCAAATTATTATGGAATTAGGTCAGGTTATTAGATTTGTTAATGATGAAAACAGAAAGAGCCATTTAAAAAGACTTACTAGTTTTGACACCTTAACTGAAACTTATCATAAATATTCTTTCTTAGAAATTATGAATGCAAAACTTGAGCATAATGCTGATGAAGATGTAATTACTCAAGCTAGTGTAATAGTAATAGAGATTAATAACTTAAGAAAAATTAACGAAGAATACACAACAGAATTAGGCAACGAAGTCTTAAAAGAATTTGCATATATATTAAGAAAAAATAGTGAAAACTATGAAAAATACATATCTCGTTGGAGTGGAAATGAGTTTTTAGTTTTTATTATTAATGAAGATGAGGTTGTAGTTAAGAGTTATATAGATGAAGTTAGGCAAGAAGCTATGAAAAATCGTTTTGGAGTAAAAGGTGCTAAAGTTCAAGTAATTGTAGGTTTATCTCATACTTCATCATTTGATTATCAAATAAATAAATTTATTAGCGAAGCTTATGAAGAATTGGCTATTAATAGAGATAAATTAAATTACGAAAAAGGAGATATATGACAAAAAAATTAAACAAAGAAGAAGTAAAAACTCTAGCCTTAAGCTCACTTGGTGGCACTCTTGAGTTTTATGACTTTATTATATTTGTATTTTTTTCATCTTATTTTGCACATCATTTTTTCCCAAATATGCTTAGCCCGTTTTGGCAAGAGCTAAATACTTATGGAGCATTTGCAGCAGCTTATCTAGCTCGTCCTTTAGGCGGCGTTGTGATGGCACATTTTGGAGATAAATTTGGTAGAAAAAATATGTTTATGCTAAGTATTTTACTTATGGTAATTCCTACTTTTGCACTTGCTATTATTCCAACTTATGAGACAATTGGATATGCAGCCCCTATTGCACTTTTATTTGTTCGTATTTTTCAAGGTATGGCAATAGGTGGAGAGCTACCTGGTGCTTGGGTATTTGTAAGAGAACATAGTGAAGATAACAAAAAAGGTCTATTTATAGGCTTATTAACTTCAAGCGTTGTTGGTGGAATTTTACTTGGTTGTTTGGTTGCGCTTATTATGCAGCTTAATTTTACGACTGAAGAGCTAAAGGATTGGGGTTGGAGAATTCCATTTGCTTTAGGTGGTGTTTTTGGAATAATCTCTTTATATCTTAGACGATATTTAAATGAAACTCCTGTATTTAAAAAGATGAAAGAAAGCGATTCTTTAGTAAAACTTCCTATAAAAGATGTTATAGAAAATCATAGATTTGGGATATTTATTTCTATTTTAGTTACTTGGGTTTTAACTGCTTGTGTGGTTGTATTTTTATTGATTGCTCCAAATTTCGTAAAAGCTGTTATGAAATTAGACCCTGTTGATAATACCCTTCTTCAAATGTATGGAATACTTGCTATGATGATTGGTTGTGTTTTAACAGGATTTTTAAGTGATAAATTTGGAATTAGTAGGATTTATAAGATTTTTGCCATTCTTTGGGGTGTTTTTGGTGCGATGTATTTTTATGAGTTGTATATAGGCAAGGATATTAATTTACTTGTGAGTTTTTATTTATTAGCAACTCTTAGTGCAGGACTTATGAACTTTACGCCTTTAATTATGGTTGAGATTTTCCCTGCAAAAATTCGTTATAGTGGAATTAGCTTTAGCTACAACCTAGCTTACGCAATAGCAGGATTTATAACTCCTATATTATTGCCGTTTTTAAACAAAGTTGCAATTGGTGAAAATCCACCATTTTTATATCAAATCGGTGGTGGAGCTTATATAGTTTTAGTAGCATTTGTTGCCTTTATTACGGCTTGTTTAGTATCAAAAAGAATGTAGAATTTAAAATAGGAATTTAAAATGAGATTTTTGTTTTTAATGTTTTTTAGTATATTTGCAAACGCAGCTGATACAAGCGTTAGCAATATGCAATTATATGGCGTTTTAACACTTTTACCGCCTTTAATGGCTATTATTTTAGCTTTTATTACTCGTGAAGTAATTTTATCTTTATTTATAGGTGTTTTTACGGGGACTTTTCTTCTAGCTTTTGCTAATTTTTACACAGCAAATATTGTAAATGATACTTATACATTTACTTATAATAATCCATCTTTTATGGATTGGGTAAATCTATTTTTAGCGTCATTTTCAAATATAGTAAAACATTTGCTAGATGCTATGATAGATAGCGATGATGCAGGAGTAATCTTGCAAGTATTTTGTATAGGTGGTGTGGTTGCATTAATTACTAAAATGGGTGGAATAAACGCAGTTGCACTTGCGCTTACTCGCTTTGTAAAAGGTCCTGTTTCAGCTCAAGTTAGCACTTGGCTTATAGGGCTTTGTATTTTCTTTGATGATTATGCAAATAGTTTAACCGTTGGTCCTATTATGAGACCAATTGCTGATAAGTTTAAAATCTCTCGTGAAAAATTAAGCTTCATACTTGATAGCACCGCTGCACCTGTTGCAGGAATTGCGATAATTTCTACTTGGATAGGTATTGAAGTTGGACTTATTAAAACTGCTTATTCTTTAGTAGGAATTAGCGATGTAAATGCTTTTGGAGTATTTATGCAAACAATTCCTTATAGATTTTATAATATCTTTATGCTAATTTTCGTTGTTTTAACAGCTATTCAGCAAAGAGAATTTGGCTCAATGTATATAGCTGAAAAAAATGCTCGTGCAGGAATAGTAAGTGAAGCTGCACTTGATGTTGGAGCTGAACTTGAGCGTGAATTAAAACCAAATGATGGAGTAGAGCATAAAATTAGTGATGCTTTAATTCCTATTTTAACTCTTATTATTACAGCTTTAGCAAGTTTTTATTTTAGTGGTTTAAATGCAATTATAGATGACCCTGATAAAGCAGATGTTTTAAGCAAGATTGAAGAAAATTATTTAAGTTTTTATGCGATAAGAACTACTTTAGGTGAAGCAAACTCAAGCTTAGCATTATTTCAAGCTGCATTATTTGCTAGTGTTGTAGCAGTTATTTTAGGTCTAGTTCGCAAAAAAATCAATCACAAAGAAGCAGTAGAGACTTGGCTACATGGCTGGAAGAGTATGATATTTACAATTGCAATGCTACTTTTTGCTTGGAGCTTAGCTGCAATTGTAAAAGAATTAGGCACTCATAAATACATAGTTCAATTACTATCAGGCTCAACTCCGCATGTATTACTTCCTAGTTTAATTTTCTTAATCGGCTCGGCTATGAGTTTTGCAATAGGCACAAGTTATGGAACTATGGGTATTTTAATGCCTTTAGCAATCCCACTCGCACACGCAGTTGGTCTTGAAGCAGGTATGAGTGGAAATGAGCTTCATGAATATATGGTTATAAATATTTCTTGTGTTTTAACAGGTGCTATTTTTGGAAACCATTGTTCTCCGATAGCTGATACCGTAATTTTAAGTGCAATGAGTGCAAAATGTGAATTAAGTGCGCATGTTAAAACTCAAATGCCTTATGCTCTTTTAGTATGTGCTATTAGCGTAATTTTTGGATATATTCCTGTAAGTCTTGGCTTAAATGTGTATTTAACAATTATTTTAGGTGTTGTTATGATGAGCTTAGCACTTCGCTTAATAGGAAAAAAAGTTGAATAAATTTGACTTAGTTTGCAAGGAATTTCAAATTCCTTGCGAGAAGATTTATAAAGATGGCTTAAGAACTAGGGTTAATTTTGCTTTATACAAAAATAACGGCGAAATATCTTATGCTATGTTTAAAGATAAGGTAAAAATAACTGATTTTGATACTTCTTTTATATGTGA
This sequence comes from Campylobacter sp. RM9331, assembly GCF_020137685.1. Classification (NCBI taxonomy): domain Bacteria; kingdom Pseudomonadati; phylum Campylobacterota; class Epsilonproteobacteria; order Campylobacterales; family Campylobacteraceae; genus Campylobacter; species Campylobacter sp. RM9331. Next base: position 30,981 of record NZ_JACGBA010000006.1, on the reverse strand, counting down.
TGAGATAAGAGAATTTATGCCTAAATTACTTAAGGCTTTAGATGAAGTTTTAAAAGATAAATTATTTGAGATTAGATTTTTTAAGAGCTTTTATACTTTAAATGTTTTGCTTTTATATCATAAAGACATAAAAGAATTTAAAATAGAAAATTATTACGAAAAATTAAGCAAATTAACTAATTTAAAGCTTAATTTAATAATGCAATCAAGAAAACAAAGAATATCATATCCAAGCGATATTTTAGAGCATTTTAGCAATGGTATTAAGTATGAGTTTAATGATGAGTGTTTTATCCAACCTAGCTTAAGTATGAATGAAAATATGCTTGAGTTTGCAAAATCTTGTCTTAAAGATAAAAAATGCGATGATTTATTAGAGCTTTATTGTGGATATGGTAATTTTACCTTAGCACTTGCACCATTTTTTAAAAAAGTTTTTGCAACAGAACTTAGTAAAAAAAATGTGGCATTTTTAAATAAAAATTGCAAATTAAATAATGTAAATAATATTTTTACAGCAAGGCTAAAAGATAGTGAAGTAAAAGACGCTTTTAATAAGGTAAGAGCTTTTAATAGGCTAAAAGATTTAAATTTAGATGATTTTTGTTTTTCACATATTTTAATAGACCCGCCAAGATGTGGCTTAGGCGAATGTGTTAATTTAGTAAAAAACTATGATAATATAATTTATATTTCGTGCAATCCATTAACGGCTAAAATAGATTTAGAAAAATTATGCAAAACTCACGAGTTAAAAAGATTTGTTTTGTTTGACCAATTTATAAATTCAGAGCATTTAGAGTGTGGATTTTACCTAGAAAGGAAGAAAGATGATAGAGCTTAGCAAAATATATGCGGCTAAAGAAAAAGTATATGATGTGGCAATTAAAACGCCTTTTAATTATTCAAGATTTTTATCAAATGATAAATATAATATATATTTAAAATGTGAAAATCTTCAAACAATTGGAGCTTATAAAATAAGGGGCGCTTATAATAAGATTGCAAGTTTAAATGAAGAGCAAAAAAAACTAGGAGTAGTTGCAGCAAGTGCAGGAAATCACGCTCAAGGGGTAGCATTTTCTGCTTCAAAGTTTGGTATAGCAGCTCATATCGTAATGCCAGAATCAACACCAGTAAATAAAGTAAGCAGCACAGCTAATTTAGGTGCTAATGTAATACTTAAAGGCGATAATTTTGATGAAGCTTACGCTTACGCAAAAGAGTTAGAAAAGACTAAAAATCTAACCTTTATTCACCCATTTGCTGACCCGTTTGTAATGGCAGGACAAGGGACTATATTTTTAGAACTAATTGAAGAATTAAACAATATTTCTTATATCATCGTTCCAGTAGGCGGTGGCGGTTTAATTAGCGGTATTGTTAGTGCAGCAAAACAAATTAATCCAAATATTAAAGTAATAGGAGTGCAAAGCAAGGGCGCTAGTGCTATGCTAAATAGCTTTAATGAAGGTAAAATCATAAACTCAAACAAGGTAAAAACAATAGCTGATGGTATAGCTGTAAGAGATGTTAATGAAGATAGCTTTAATATAATTAAAAATAATGTAGATGATATGGTTATGGTTAGCGATGAAGAAATAGCTAATGCGGTTTTATTTTTATTAGAGCAACATAAACAAGTAGTTGAAGGTGCAGGAGCAGCAAGTGTAGCTGCTGTAATGCACGGCAAAATTCCTAATCTAAGCGGCAATGTAGTTTGTATTTTAAGTGGTGGAAATATAGATATTACAATGCTAAATAATATTATTGAAAAAGGTCTTATTAAAAGTTATAGAAAAATGCAAATATGCGTAACTTTAATTGATAAAGCAGGGGCATTACTTGATTTAACTAAGGCTTTAAAAGACGCACAAGCAAACATAATAAAAGTTGATTATGATAGATTAGGCACTGATTTTGGTGATGCAAATATTACAATCACACTTGAGACTAAAGGCAAAGCTCATCAAGAAGAAGTTGGAAAAATTCTTAAAGAGCAAGGTTTTACATTTAAGGAGATAAAATGAGAAAGTTTTTAATAGAAATAACTACAGAAGAATTACCTGCAATTCCTTTTTTAAAAGAAGAACCAAATATAAAAGATAAATTAGAAGTAGTTTTAAAAGCAAATAATATTGAATTTAGTAATTTAGAGTTTTTATATACTCCTAGAAGATTTGTTTTTACATTTAAAGCAAACGAAAGAGCAAACGATAGCGTTATAGAATTAATCGGAGCTCCTAAAGAAGTAGCCTATAAAGATGGGAAATTAAGTAAAGCTGGTGAGAGCTTTTTAGCAAAAGCAGATATTAGTGAAAACGAACTTAGCTTTAAAGAAATTAAAGGAAAAGTTTGTTTATATGTAGAAAAAATAGAAAAAGGTAAATTATTTAGCGAATTAATAAATGATATTTTAGAAAGCTTTATTACAAGTCTTAATTTTGGTAAAAGTATGCGTTGGGGTGCAAATACTTTTAGTTTTATTCGCCCAATTACTGGACTATGCGTTATGATGGATGATGAATTAATTAATGCGAGTTTATTTAATATAAACTCAAGTAAAAGCACTTTCGTTCATAGAAATATTAGTATGGATAAAATCTCTTTTAATACCCAAGATGAGTATTTTAAGACTTTAAAAGAAGGCAAAGTTATCTTAAATCCTAAAGATAGATTAGAAATCATTTTAAGTGAGATAAGAAATATTGAAAAATTATGGAATTTAAAAGCTGAAATTGATGAAGAATTATTAGCAGAAGTTGTAGCAATTACTGAATATCCATCAGCGCTTTTAGGTAGTTTTGATAAAGAATTTTTACAAGTTGCACCTGAAGTAATAATTACTTCAATGAAAGAAAATCAACGCTATTTTGCAGTATATAAGGATAATTCTTTAAGTAATAATTTTATAACAATTACAAATTCATTCAATCCTGATTTAGAAACTATAAAAAAAGGTAATGAAAAGGTGTTAAGAGCAAGGCTTAGTGATGCGTTGTTTTTCTGGGAAAATGACTTAAAACTTGGCTTACAACCTGAATTATTAAACAATACAATTTATATGCAAGAATTAGGCACAATAGCACAAAAAGAGCAAAGAGAAGAAGAAATTGCCTTAAGATTAGCAAAATTATTTGCTTATGAAAATACAAAAAATATAAAAGATGCAATCACACTTAGCAAGGCTGATTTAAGGACACAAATGGTAGGCGAATTCCCTGAATTACAAGGAATTGTAGGCTCATATTATGCTGCTAATATGGGGTATTCTAGTGAAGTTTGCACTGCTATTAAAGAGCAATATTTATATGATGTTATCCCAAGCACAAAATTAAGTAAAATCGTAATCTTAGCAACTAGACTTGATACTTTAATGGCTTTATTTAGTATAAACAAGCTTCCAAGTGGTAATAAAGACCCTTACGCATTAAGAAGAGCAGCTTTAAGTATTATTAAAATTCTAATTGATTTAGGCGTTAAATTTAATTTATTAGATTTATTAAACGAGTTTAAAGGTCTTTATAAAGATTATGATAAAGTTAAATTGCTTAATTTTATTACAGATAGATTTAATGCTTTATATAGCGTAAATTCATCTTTTATAAAAGCAGTTTTAAATGTGAATAATAATGATTTAGTAGTAATTGATGAGAATATAAAAGCACTTATAAATCTAGCAAAAGATAAAGATTATGAGAGCAAAATCTCAACATTTAAAAGACTTGCAAATATCATAAAAGATAGTAAAGATTTATATTGTGATGAAAGCAAATTAAGTAATGAATATGAGATTAAATTATATAAAGCTTATAAAGATATTAGTTTTAGTGATGATGTGAGTGATAATTTAGGTAAGATTTTTGCACTTAAACCTATCATTGATGAGTTTTTTGATAATGTTATGATAAATGTTGATGATTTAGAGATTAAAAATAATCGCTTAGCATTAGTTTATAGCATTTATAAGCACATTGCTTGTGTGGCTGATTTAAAAGAAGTTAGTTTTGATAGCATTGTTTAAAGAATTTAAAGCTGCTAGTTATAGAGCAAGAACTAGTAGCTTTAAGCCTATTAAAAACCTTGATTTGGTTGATTTTAAAGACCTTTTGTTTTTGGATAAAGAATTTAATATCTTAAAAAATAATATGAATAATTTTTTACAAAACAAAGCCTATCAGCATTGTTTATTAGCCGGTGCAAAAGGTTGTGGCAAATCTAGTTTAATCAAGGCTATTTTTAATGAATTTATTAAAAGTGATTTAAGAATAGTTGAGGTTTTTAAAGAAGATTTATCGCATTTAAGATATATTATTGATGATTTAAGCGAATTAGAATACAAATTCGTAATATTTTTAGATGATATAAGCTTTAGTATAAATGATGATAGTTTTAAGGCATTAAAGCCGATTTTAGATGGTGGATGTGAGAAATTAAGTGATAATATAATGTTTATTTTAAGCTCAAATTATAAAAATCTTTTAAAATCAAGTAATACAAATTATCAAGACGCTGATTTTAAAGATGAAAGCGATGATAGATTTGCTTTAAAAGAAAGATTTGGAATATGGCTTAATTTTTATTCAATGAGCCAAGAGCAGTATTTAAGCATTGTAAAATCATTATTTAAAGATGAATTTAGTGATGAGATAAAGGCTAAGGCTTTAGAATTTGCAAATTTAAAAGGCACAAAAAATGGTCGTATCGCTAAACAATTTTATGAACTAAAAAAGGATTTGAATGATTAATGGAGCTAGTATTTTTAAAGCGTTATTAAAACATAATTTACAAGGTTCTTATGAATGGCAAAATTATGATGATTTTTCAAAATTTTTAGCTCTTTTAATAGGTCAAAATACCAAGTGGCAAAACACTCAAAAAGCATTAAAAAATGTTGAAATTCCTATTTCAAATTCTATAAACAAACTTGCTTTAATTGATGTAAAAGAACTAGCCGAGTTAATAAAAGCAAGTGGATTTTATAATACAAAAGCAAAAAAAATTAGCGATTTAGCAAGGGCAATTGTGAATGATTTTAGCAGTTTTGATGATTTTATTAATAATGCTAGTTTTGATTGGATTATGGATATTAAAGGCATTGGTTTTGATACGGCTTTAATGCTTAGTAATTTTCTTTTAAAAAAGCCTATTTTTGTGGTTAATTCAAATGCTAAAAGATTTTTAGAACTATTAGGCTATGAGTTTAATAATTACGAAGAAGCTATAGATATTATAGCTAGTGGGCTTGATGATGAGTATTTTTATAAAGCATTAAATACTCAAGATTTGTCATATATTTATATGATTTTTGCTGCAAGTATTGATAATCTAATGCAAAATCATTATAAAAATAAACAATTTGATGAAATAGGGCTTAAAGTTTTAAAGGAGCTTGAATGAAAATTGATATAAGTGATTTTAAAATAGTTGAGTTTAAAAAATCAGATTTTATAAAACCTTTAAGAGCTAGTTTTGTTATAAACGAGCATAAGGTAGATTGGGATTTTATAAAGTCTTTTGATTCTGTTAGTATTATGTTATATCACGAGAGCAAGGATAGTTTTATATTTGTAAAACAATTTAGAGCACCTTTATATTATTACGAAAATTGTAAAGATTATGAGAGTGGATTTTCGGTTGAATTATGTAGTGGGATAATTGATAAAAACAAAAGCTTAGAAGAAATAGCCTTAGATGAATGTATAGAAGAATTAGGATTTAAGCCTAAAAAATTAGTTTATATTAATAAATTTTATACAGGATTTGGTAGTGGGGTAAATATTCAACATTTATTTTTTGCTAGGGTTAGCGATGATGATATTGTAGGAGTTGGTGGCGGCGTTGATAATGGAGAATTCATTAAAAGCGTATATGTAAAAATCAATGAATATGATGAGTTTTTTGCAAAAAATAAAAGAAGTGCTTTGATTGATTATGCTAATTTGTGGTTTAGGTATATTTATAAAAAATAAGTAGATTTAAATTCTTTTAATTTTTAATAATTTTGTATTTTATAAATGCAGTAAAACTTATATATGAATTACGAATAAATTCGTAATTCTTTTGATTAATCATTGATATGTGGGCTGCAATATAATTTGCCATACCAAGTAATCGTGCAGTGATTTACTGGTTTTTTATATTCGTGTCCTGCAGCATATACAACTGAGCTTAAAGCTAACAATAAAATAACAGATGAAAATAATTTCTTCATAATCTCTCCTTTTTTTAAAATTTAGTAAATTATTACTAAAAACTCTTAAAGAAAAATAAAATTAACCGATATAAGTTTAGTTAAAGGAGAGTTAAAAATGGATTTAAATATTTGTGATATGGGTGGGTTTTTAAACTCTAGCCTACATAAAATAAAAAATGTAAATAGCACTATTAATCTAAGCCAAATAAGACAAGATATAAAAACAAATAATTTTGAATATAAAACAAGTGATAAAGAATTAAATGTATTTTTTAGCCTTGATAATAAAAGCGTAGGGATTAGCTTAGATAAAGATACTTTAAAAGATTTAAAAAGCTTTTTTAATAAAAATGATTTTTTAGAAGAAAATGGAAAAACTATTTTAAAAGGCGACGCTGCTAATTATGTAGCAGGTTGGTTTAGTGAGATTGCTTTTGATTTAAAATATCTTGAAAGTGATAGCGATAATAATGGGGTGCTAAATAGTGATGAATTAATGAATACATTTACTAATGGGCTTTATTTTAATCAACAAAAAAATGGAATATATGTTTTAGATAAAATAGTTTTAAATGAAAAAGCAAATGAAGAATATTTAAGTCAAGTTGGCGAAAAAAATATAAACACTATTTCAAAAATGATTAATAATAGAATATTTTTTGATAAAGATAAAGATGGAGAAATTTTAGTAAAAGAGCAATATATTGAAGATGAAAGCGAGTATTTTAAAAACTTAAATCAAGCAAAAGAAGAATTAAAAAATAAAAAAGAAAAAATAGAAGCCAATCCAAAGCTAAAAGAATACGCTATTAATGAAGAAAACAATCACATAAGAAAACTAAAGCAAGATATAAAATTATTTAAAAACTCAAATTCTTTAAAGATAAATGAAGATAAAGAAAAAGAATTAAAAGACAAAAATAATTTAGAAGAATTTTGCGAGTTTAGTATAAAGCTAATTGATGAGCTAAAAGCTTATAAATTACTAGATTTAAAAGCTTAATTAATTCTTTAAGTTAAAGGAGAAATAATGCTAAAAATAGATGGATTTTATGTAGATTTAAGCTCTTTTATAAATACAAGTATTAGTAAAAAAGCTGATGTAAATAGCACTATTAATCTAAGCCAAATAAGACAAGATATAAAAACAAATAATTTTGAATATAAAACAAGTGATAAAGAATTAAATGTATTTTTTAGCCTTGATAATAAAAGCGTAGGGATTAGCTTAGATAAAGATACTTTAAAAGATTTAAAAAGCTTTTTTAATAAAAATGATTTTTTAGAAGAAAATGGAAAAACTATTTTAAAAGGTGACGCTGCTAATTATGTAGCAGGTTGGTTTAGTGAGATTGCTAATAAATTTTTAGAAGTTAGCCAAAATGCAGTGCTTAGTAAAGAAGAGATGTTAAACTCAAGGCTAGGAGTAAGGCTTGATGGCGAGATAAATGAATATAATTTATTGCAAATTACTAGCGTAGAACTTAATGCTAAAGGAGATGATATTAGCGATGAAATGTATGAAGCTCATAATACTATTTCAAAGGATTTAAGTGATACTATTTTAAAGGATAAAAATAAAGATGGTTCATTAACGCTAGATGAACTTATGTTAAATGAGAGTAAAGAAAAATATTTAGAAGAATTAGAAAATCTATATAAATACACTGAAAAAAATCAGATTGATAAAAAGCCTAAAATAGATTTAAAGCTAAAAGAATACGCAATAAATGAAGAAAACAATCACATAAGAAAACTAAAGCAAGATATAAAATTATTTAAAAACTCAAATTCTTTAAAGATAAATGAAGATAAAGAAAAAGAATTAAAAGACAAAAATAATTTAGAAGAATTTTGCGAGTTTAGCATAAAGCTAATTGATGAGCTAAAAGCTTATAAATTACTAGATTTAAAAGCTTAGAAATGTCTTTAAAATGCTAAAAACAATATTTTATATAATGATTTTTTTAATATTTTTTATTATTGGTTTTTTAGTTTTTTTAAGTTACGGCAAAGCTGATAGTAATATCATAAGTATTGTTAGTTTATTAATTGATAAAATAGAAGAAAAATTTATTAAAAATAATTACTGCAATTCTAAAGAAGATTGTATTAGTAGAACTTATATTTTATACGATTCGTCTTTTAATAATATTTATTTAAATATTTATAACAATGTAGATAGAACTACAAGCAATGAAATTTGTAGTATGATGAAAAACATAAAAACACAAAATAAGCATATAGATTTTTATCTTGAGTTTTTTGAGTATTCTAAAGATGAGTATTATCAAGGATATAATAACAATAATCAAGCAATAAAACAAAAAGCATTTTATAAGTGTAAATATTAATAAGATTTAAAAGGAAAGGACTTTTTAAGCCATTTCCTTGATAATTTTAGAATTATTTATTTAAAAAAGTTTTTAAACTATTATATCTTTCACAACCCACACTAGATTGAGCATCACAAGCTCTTTTGTAATAACTCAAGGCTTTTTGTGGATTTGTTTCTAAACCATAATCTTTACCATCTTTTAAAACCAATCCATCTCCTGCTACAACGCAAAATTTGTTATGAGATGATTCGTTTTTTACTATTATATTTGGTAATTCGCATAATTTACTTATAGCTTTTTGAGCATCAATATAGGCTTCTTTAATATCAATTAATTGTTCTTTCACTAATTTTACATTAGCAATAGCTGTCATTAAACAACCACTAAAATTATCTTTAGCACATAAATCTTTTGAGTATTGATAACAAGCTTTCAAATCTTCTTTGCAGTATTCATCAAGCTCAAAAGCACAATTTGATTGGTCTTGATTTTTACAAGCTTTATCAATATTACTAATATCAACAGCAAATAAGCCTGAAATTAAAGCTAAACTTAATAATATCTTTTTCATAAACTCTCCTTAAAAATAATTTGAATTATATTGATTTATGAATTAATTTCTAATTAAATAATTACTATTGAATGAATTAAAATATTAAATATTTAAAGCTACTTAATACTTATTATTTGTTTATTTAAATAAGGAACACATTTTGCTCTTGTTTAATTATTATAAATTAAAGGAGAGCAAATGTTAATAAATGATAGGATAGTTCTTAGTTCTTTTACTAAGACAAATAACTTAAATGATAATAAAAAAGCTTCATTTGAAGAAGCCTTACAAGCTCAAAGTAAAGCAGCAAGTAATATAAATGATGAATTAATTAATAAGTGTATATCAAATGCTGAAGATGATTTTGCTTGGATGCACTATGGAAATTGTTTATTTTTTCCCACAGAATGGCATACTCCTAGAAAAGATAAAGAATTAGATAGCGAGTATTTAAATAGAATTCCTAAAGAAGATGTAGGGGTAATGATGTTTTTAGAAGCTTGTGGGATAGTTGAGACTAAAAAACTAGAATCAGTTAAAAATAATTTAGATTATGAAGGTTTAAAAGTAGCAGAAGAAATCATAGAGAACTATCAAATCACACCTGATTTGGAGTTAAAAATAATTGAATTTGCTAAAAAATCATCAAAAGAATTTATGAATAAATTTGATTTACCATCAGGTAGCGTAGGGCTTGACCACCCTAAATTACAAGCTATTTTTAAAAAACATGGAATTTCAATGGATGAATTTGTAGATAAAGAAAAATTAATGCAACAAAGCTTTAAATTTGATTTTGATAAAGAAAAAGATAAATTATTAGATGAATTAATGAAAATTAGTGATAACTCTAAGGCAAGATTAGGAATTAGCTAATTCCTAATTAGCTTTATTTGTTTAGGCTTAATGCTTATTAAGTTTATTTGTTGATTTAAAAATATTCTCAAATTTTTTAATGTAAGCTAATTGATTATGTTAAATCTAAAATATTTTTTTAATAATTATAGATACTTAAACAAATCATATAAATTTTTACAATATTAAGTATTTTTTAAGAATGGGGGGGGGTATTATTTTCTTTTTTATCAAAAAAGGAGAATGAATGAAGAAATTATTGTTTTCAACACTTTGTTTAGGTGCTTTAGGTGTAGCTGCTAATGCGGGAACTTATTCTGGTATTAATTTTGGCTTTTTATCTACTTCAAAAACAATGTTTATTATCAATAATAAAGAATATTTAGGCAATAATAATTGGGATATTAATGGCTATATTAGAACTTATAAAGAGCACGAAAGAGATTCTGAATTTGTTTGGAGTTTTGAAGCTAATTATTTTTGGAATAATTACAAAGATAGATTTGATGACTTAATTCCAATTATAAGAAATAATCAATTTGATTTTAGTGTTTTGATTGGTTATGGAATGTATGTTAATGATGAATATGAAGATGAGCTTAGTTTGAACTTAATGGGTGGTCTTGCGTATCATAATATGGGTATTAGAGGCGGTGCTATTTATGATATTAAGGGATTAAAATTTGGTTTAAGTGCCTTATCAAAACCATTTGATACAAAAAAATATATGGTAACTCTTGATGCTTATTATAATTTTTATTTAAGTAATAATTATTTTAGAGATGTTCAAAATGAATTTGGTGTGAAAAAGAATAGAAATGCTTATGATATATCTTTAGGTATGTTGTTTAATACTACACCATCTCGTTATAGCCCTTATGTTAGCACTAAAGTGGGTGTTAAAGATAATTTATTTTCACAAAAGAATAATAACCTTTATATAAATCTTGGTTTAGGTTTTCATTTTTAATTTAACTAATAATTTATAAATTTCGTGCTCTTTGGCACGGAATTTAAATCTAAATTTCGTTTTTTTAAATTCCTTTATTATTCGCTTTAATTTTAAAGGAATTTAAAATATGAATTATAAAAATATAAAAAATTAAAAAAACCTTTTTAAGACAAATGAAATTCTTAGTCAAATTATCTTTTTTAGTGATTAATTTTGAATTTGTATATTTTATAAATTACTTTAGAGAAAAAGGGCTTAAATTGTAAAGGTCATTTAAGAAGTTATATATCGCTTTATAAAATTAACAATATAAAAAACTATTGTAAAATAAGAAAAAAGGATAAAAAATGGTAGCTCAATATACGGAAATACAAAATAAAGAAAATATAAATAAAGATTATATTGAAATAGGCATTGGGCTTAGTTTGGTTGATAATCTTAAACCATCTGAATATTTTAAACAAACTTTAACAACAGCAAAAACATATCAAGAATTAGAAATTAGTATTAAAACATATTATCAAAATAAAAAACTTGATATTCAACAAATATGTGAAAAAGAATGCGATTTGGTATCTATCAATATTGCTAAGTTTTTAGACAATAATAGCTTTAGATTTTCTCCGATTGCTTTAAAAATTATTCATAAAAATATATTTCAAGATGCTTTTGTTCAAGGGCTTGAAAAATATGTTGGTGTTTTTAGAGATGTAAATATTGCTAAAAATGAAGATATTTTAGGGGGAGATAAAAGCGTAGAATATGTTGATTTTAATGAGATTAGCGATACTCTTGAATATGATTTTGATAAGGAAAAAAAGAAAAATTATCTTCTAATGAGTAAAGAAGAGCAAGTTTTAAATATAGCAAAATTTATAAGTGATATTTGGCAAATTCATCCATTTCGTGAAGGTAATACTAGAACAATCGCTGTTTTTGCAATCAAATATCTACAAAGCAAAGGTTTTGAAGCTAATAATGATATTTTTAAAAACAACTCAAAGTATTTTAGGGACGCATTAGTTTTAGCTAACTATGAGAATATTAAAAATAATATAAAAAGCGATTTTTCGTATTTAGAAAGTTTTTTTAATAAATTTATATTGAATAAACAAGTAGAATTAAAAAAACTACCTTACGATAAAAAATAATCATTTAATAGTAGATAAAGTATCTTTATAAAATAACAATAAGATAAAATTCAAATTAATTTGCTTGAAATTCTAAGGAATTTAAAATAGGAATTTAAATATCTAAATCCTAAGATTTAGATATTTATTAATTACGCTAGAGCTTTTTCTAAAGCGTCAAAATTAGGTAGTTCTGTAATTTCAGCACAAACTTCGCTATAAACTATTTTTCCACCTTTTTGAACAAAAACAGCTCTAGTTGTAAGTCCTTCTAAAGCACCTTCTTGTATTCTACAGCCGTAGTTTTTAACAAATTCGCCGTATCTAAAATCACTAACTGGAATTATATTTTCTAAGCCTTCAGCAGTGCAAAATCTTGCAAAAGCAAAAGGTAAATCCATACTTACAACATAAACTTTCATTCCAAGTTTGTTAGCTTTTACATTAAATTCTCTAGCTTCTTTAGCACATACACCTGTATCAATACTAGGAACGCTTACTATGATAGCGTCTTCATTTAGATTAATTACGCTTAAGTCTTTACCTACTACTTTAGTATCTTTAATACTATCTCCTAGCTTAATTGCTTCACTAATTGCAACAGGGCTACCTTTAAAATTAACTTTCATAAAATCTCCTTTTTTAAAAATAAGACAAAATTATTCCTATTTTTGGTTACAAAATGATAACTCAAAATATAAGGAATTTAAAATGTGATTTAATAATACAAAAAATAATATATTTTTACTAGTTTTTTAAAAAATATAGCTGTTTATTGTCTAAAAATATTTAGTATTCATCGTTTTTTTATTTTAGGAGAAGATTATGAAAAAGATTTTATATTCTGTTTTAACTTTAGGGTTTTTAAGTTCTTATGCTAACGCTTACAATCATACGGGAATTGAGTTTGGCGTGGGAAGTGATAATGTATTAAATTCTAATATTTATTATAAAAATTATAACAATATAGATGATTTAGTATATAGTGCAAATATAAGCGTATCAAAGCAAGAGAATAAAACTTATTATGGTAAGTATAAATATAACATTTATTCATTTGGTGCTTTAGGTGGTTATGCGATTGGCTTACCTTATCAAGAATTAGATGATGCGTTAAATATATTAGCCGGAGCTTATTATTACTCAATAAAGCCAAAATATGATGGTATTTCAAGCTCTACTTTAAATGGATTTGGTATTCAAGCTGGAGTGCATTATTCTGTAAAAATTATTGATAATGTAACAGCAGGTGGAGAAATATTTTTGCATCATGATTTTAAAGATTTAAATAGCACATATATTAGTGCTGGTGTTGAGGGAATTTATGATATTAATGAGAGCTTATATGTAAATGCTAAATTAGGCTATCAAGGTAGAAGTAATTTTTCTAACTCAAATCTATTAGTTGGTATAGGATATAACTTCTAATACATTATGCTTTTAAGATAAAGCCCACTTGGTTTTGCAAGGGTTCTTGAGTGAATTTCCTTGCAAGCTAATTGTTCTTTTAGCTCTTCTATGCTTAATTTTTTTTCATTTATTTTAAGTAAAAAATCAACCATCAATCTAATCTGACCCCTTAAAAATCCATTAGCAAAAAAGTTCAAAACAACCAAATCTTTATACTTATAAATTCTAGTTTTATAAATAGTTCTAATGCTATTTTTATCATCATCAAGGCTTAAACAAAAATTAGCAAAATCATGCTCTCCTTCATATACTTTTAAAGCGTTTTTTAATAATTGAATATCAATTTCTTTTGAGTAATCACAGCAATATGCTTTATTAAAGGCGTTAAAATAAGGCGAGATTATATATCTATAGCTTCTAAGTTTTGCATCAAATCTAGGTTCAAATTCGCATTCTTTTATATGTTTTATATAAATACCATTTAGAGTATTGTTGAGTTTTTTTAATACAAAATCTTTATTTAATTTATAACTTGAACTAATTCTTGCCACATTACAATTTGCATGCACTCCTTTATCAGTCCTACTAGCAAATATACTAGGCTTAAATATCCCAACACATTTTAAAGCATTATCAAGTGTATTTTGAACGCAAGTTAAATTTGGTTGCTTTGCTGAACCAAAAAATCTTGAACCATCATAGCTTAAGATTATTTTGTATGTAAATTCTTTAGTATTTTTACACAAATTTTTGCCTTTTTTATATATTTTTAATTTTTATTTATACAAATTTTTAAAAATTATTATAGAATGAAAGTTTTAACCTTAAAAAACCAAAAAAAGGGCTTATTTTGAATAATACATTTTCTAAAATTGGATTTATTTTAGCAGTTGCTGGTTCTGCTGTTGGACTTGGAAATGCGTGGAAATTCCCTACAATGGTAGGAACTAATGGTGGTTCAGCCTTTGTAATGCTGTTTATTTTGCTTACTTTAGGCGTTGGATTTGTTATATTTTTGTGCGAGTTATATATCGGTAAAGCATCAAGGCTAGACCCTGCTAGTGCTTATTATTTTTTAGCACCTAAGTATAAAAAATCTTGGTCTTTAGTAGGCTTTACAATGATTGGGGCTTTATTAATCGTTAGTTTTTATAGTGTGATTATTGGCTGGATAATTTATTATATTTATTATTCACTATCTACTATTTTTAATATAAATACACTTAGCACTCAAATTGCTGATAATAAAGAGCTTTTTATTAATTTAGTGGAAACTAATTTAAGTGCTTTGATAATATGTTTTAGTATAGTGTTTTTTATAGCCTTTTACACGGTGGCAAAAGGTGTTAAAAATGGTATTGAAAAGCTAAATGTATTTATGATGCCAACATTATTTATAATGCTTTTATTAATGCTTTGCTATAGCTTTACTCAAGATGGTTTTAAAGACGCTTTTAATTTCTTATTTATGCCTGATTTTAGCAAGATTAATCAAGATTCTTTCTTAGACGCTTTAGGACTTGCTTGTTTTTCTTTAAGTATTGGAGCGGGTAGCATTATTACTTATTCAGCTAGCTTACCTGAAAGAACTAATTTTGTAAGTTCAACTTTTTATATAATTTTTATAAATCTTTTAATAGGTCTTATGATGGGGCTTATTGTATTTAGTTTTATTTTTGAGTTTAATGCTGACCCTAGCGCACAAGGTCCTGGGCTTATTTTTATTTCTTTGATTTCGCTTTTTGCAAAACTTGGACTTTTAGGCAAAATATTAGCTGTTACATTTTTTATAGCTTTATTTTTTGCA
Source organism: Campylobacter sp. RM9331 (assembly GCF_020137685.1). Taxonomy (NCBI): domain Bacteria; kingdom Pseudomonadati; phylum Campylobacterota; class Epsilonproteobacteria; order Campylobacterales; family Campylobacteraceae; genus Campylobacter; species Campylobacter sp. RM9331. The sequence continues at coordinate 15,739 of NZ_JACGBA010000006.1, read as the reverse complement.
GGGATTACTAGTGCGGTTTCAATGATAGAGCCTTTTGTATTTTATCTAATAAATAAATTCAATTTCTCAAGAATAAAAGCTATTGTTTTAATTGGGATAGTTGTTTATATTTTAGGGCTTTTATGTATATTTTCAGGCATTGAAGCTTATAAAAATAATTTAACATTTTTTGGAATGAATTTCTTTGATATTTTAGATAATGTTAGCTCAAATATCATTATGCCTTTTGGCTCATTTATGGCTGCAATTTTTGTTGGGTTTTTTATTAGCAAGCAAGATTTAAAAGAAACCTTTATCCCTTATATGGGTGAGCTTGGTTTTAAAATATGGATATTTTTTGCAAGATTTGTTGCACCACTTGCTGTGCTTGTTATTGTGTATTTTAAATTTAAAGGATAAAAATGAGAGAACAATTTTCTAAAATTGGCTTTATTTTAGCGATGGCAGGTTCTGCTGTTGGACTTGGAAATGCGTGGAAATTCCCTACAATGGTAGGAACTAATGGTGGTTCTATTTTTATATTTCTTTATTTGGTTTTAACATTTTTAGTAGCTTTTATGGTTTTTTTAGGAGAGCTTAGTATTGGTAAAATTACTCAAAAAGACGCTGTGAATGCTTTTAGCGATTTAGCAAAATCTAATAAAAAAGCTTGGGGATTTGCAGGATTTTTTATGATGGGAGCTATTTTAATAGTTTGTTTTTATAGCGTTGTAATAGGCTGGATTTTAAAATACATTTATTCTAGTTTTTTTGCTTTACCAAATTCTGTTAGCGAAGCTGGAGATTTATTTGGTAATTTATTGACAAAAGACTTATTATCTCAAATTATTTGCTTTAGCATAGTGTTTTTTATGATTTTTTGGGTTGTTAGTAAAGGAATTAAAAGTGGCATTGAAAAAATGAATGTATGGATGATGCCAAGTTTGTTTATATTATTAATTTTAATGCTTTTATATAGTTTTACTTTTGATGGATTCGTTAAGGCGTTTAGCTTTTTGTTTAAGCCTGATTTTTCTGTTTTATTTGTTGAAGATAAACTTAATATAAAATTAATTTTAGACGCTTTAGGGCTAAGCTTTTTTAGTCTTTCTATGGGTGTTTGCGTAGTTTTAACTTACGCTGCTAGTTTGCCAGAAAATATAAATGTGATTAAATCAACTTTATCAATTATTTTTATAAATATTTTAGTTGGTATTATGATGGGGCTTATTGTATTTACCTTTGTTTTTGAATACGGAGCAAATGCAAGCGAGCAAGGGCCAGGACTTATATTTGTAAGCCTTATGAGTTTATTTTCAAATCTTGGAATTATTGGGAATATACTTGCAATTGCATTTTTTATAGCATTACTATTTGCTGGGCTTACTAGTGCTGTTTCAATGATTGAACCTTTTGCTTTTTATTTAATAAATAAATTTGGAATTTCAAGAAAACTTGCTCTAATTTATATAGGTATTTTTGTTTATATTATGGGGATATTTTGCATATTAGGTTTTAATAATGAATATTCTTCAATTTTTACATTTTTTGATAAAAGTATATTTGATATATTAGATTATTTAACTTCTAATATTTTAATGCCATTATCAGCGATTATTACTTGTATTTTCGTAGGATTTTTCGTAGAAGTGAATAAACTTAAAACTTTATTTATTCCTTATATGGGTGAGTTTGGATTTAAAATATGGTTATTGTTTATAAGATTTATTTGTCCTATTGTAATACTTATAATAATGTTAGAGAATTTAGGTCTAACTAAGTATTTAAAGTCTATGTTTTTTTAAGATATATTTTTAACTAAGACTTATAAAAATTTATTAAAATTTGAAAAAAAGTATAATTTTAAGAATATTTAAAGTTTGGTTTAGTTAGTATTTATATTTCAAACTAAACTCATTTAGCCCCGTTAAAACGGGGTAAATATAAAATATATCTTAAATATACCGCTAGTTAAATTAGTAACTTGAGTAGAAAAGTTACTAATTTTAAAAATTATTTCGCTATTATTTATTTAATTTAATATTTTAAGCTTAAATAAAGGATTATTATGAATGCAAATGTATTAGCTCAAATTCAATCTACATTAAAAACTTTAGGCGTGAAAGCTGATGAAAAAGAAATCTACGAAAAAATCAATGCAAAAAAGTTAAAATTAATATGGCTACATTTTAGCGAATGCACAGGCTGTAGTGAGAGCTTTATTAGAAGTGAGAGTATTGGTCTTGATGATTTGATTTTTGATTTTATAGATTTAATCTATCACGAAACTTACATGGCAGCTAGTGGATTTTTGGCTGAAGATTTATTAGAAATTAAAGAGCCATTTTTATTAGTAGTTGAAGGTGCTATTGCTAGTAATGAGTTTTATACAAGTGGGGCTCCAGCTCACTCTGCTTTACATAAATTAAAAGAATTAACTAATCGTGCAAGTTGTGTTTATGCTGTAGGTTCATGCTCATCTTATGGTGGTATTCAAGCAGCTAAGCCAAATCCTACTAATTCTATTAGTATTGAAGATATTTTAAAAGATGCTGTATTAATTCCTGGTTGTCCTCCAAGTGAGAGCAATATCATTGCTAGTATTTTACATTTTGCGTTTTTTGATAAAGCTCCTACATTAGATGATAATAATCGTCCTGCTTTTGCTTATTCAAAATGCTTACACGATATGTGCGAAAGGAAAATAGCTTTTGAGAGTGGGGAATTTGTTGAAGAATTTGGAGATGAAGCAGCTAAATCGGGTGCTTGTTTGTTTAAAGTAGGGTGTAAAGGACCATATACTTTTAATAATTGTCCTAAGACAAAGTTTAATGCTAAAACTTCTTGGCCGGTTCAAGCAGGGCATGGCTGTATTGCCTGTAGCGAAAGAGATTTTTGGGATAATTATGGCGTTTATGAACAATCACTCGCTAGTTCTTACGCACAAACTAAAAGAGCAAGGTGTTATGATGATTTAGCTAGATTTAATAAGAGCGATGAGGTTGTTGTAAAAGATGATGGGATTTATATTAATAATGAATTATCAGCTTTTTTAGAATTTGAAAGTAAAAATCACGCAGAATTATTAAATAAAAACAAATTAGGTGCTAAGTTATTAGCAAATTATAAAGAAAAATTTGGCTTAAACCTTGAAGGAGATAGCGAGATTTTAAATACTTTTAGTGGTATTTTAATAAGCTCGGCAAATATTTTAGGACTTAAATTAGGCTTAACTGAACTTCTTGATTTAGCTAATAAATATGAAATAGGAATTGCTAGTGGGCTTGATTTTAAATTAGCTAAAAAACCTATTTTAATGGATGTTAGTAAGTCTTTTAGATTGATTTTGATATATCGTTTAGGCGGACTTGATGATATTGCGATTTTGTTTGGTGTTGTTGATAGTATTGCTTCAATGATAGCGAAATCTTTAAAAATGCTAGAGTGTAAGAGTGTAAAGTTTGAAGGAGAATTATTCAAACATCAAATATTAATTGATAGATTAAACTATCACTTAAAAAATTTCTAAGAATTTGAATTAAGAATTTATTTCTTAATTCTTATAAATATTTATCTAAATTATCTTTATATTTTAGGCTTAATCTTAAATAAAGTTCATTTATTTCATTTTTAAATTCTTCGTTTTTATAAGCATTTAAGAAATTGTTTTTATGCAAAATCTCTTTTTTGTTTTCACAATTATCAAGGTATAAATCTTTTAAATAAAGTTTAAGGTATTTGACTAAAAGCTCTAATGCTCTAAATATAAAAATTATTATTGGCTCATTTGAAATTTGCTTTACATTTAATAAAAATTGTGTTTTTAAATTATCAAAATCATACTTTATTAAAGGGCAAGGATGAGATGAAAAATCTTTATAAAATAAATCATATAAGCTAATTGCATTTATATCCAAAACCAACCCATCATCATTAACTAAAGCAAAAAACGGATATAGCTTACAAGCTAAAGGACGAAAAGTGCATAAGCCTTTATAAGAGCATTTGACAAAGCATAAAGTGATTGTTTTTTCGCATTTTAATTTGTAAGCAATACTTGCAACTAGATTTAGATTGGTTTTATCTTTAATGTATTCATACTCGCTTCTTAGCATAGGAATTATTGTATCAAAATGCTTATCTGCATTACAGCAATGCCCGTTGCAAGATTTGTAGCAATCTTTAAAATAAATTATTTCTAATTCTTCAAGCTTTTTGAAAAAACTCATCAATAAAAGGCGTTAAATCATTTTGCATAAAGAAAAAATGATTTCCATTAAAGGTAATTAATTTTGAGTTTTTGATTAAACCTTGCATTTTATTTGCTATGCTAAGTGGTGTTGCAGTGTCGCTTTCGCCCCATAATAGCAAGGTTTTCGTGTTGATTTTGCTAATTTCGTTTTGATAGTCTTCATCAACTACATTTTTAAAAGTCTCATACATAATAGGGCTTAGTGTAGCACCATCTTTACTAGCTAAAAATCTTCTTATATTTTTAAATCCTAATTTATTTAAGCATTTTGCAAGAAAGACTTTTAGCTTTACTTTAGGGCTTTTTGGTAATTTTAGCCCAGCACTAGCACATAAAATCAACGCATCATAATCATTCTTACTAGCCATAAGACAAGCAATTTTGCCACCATAAGAATGACCTAGCAAAATATCAACTTTTATATCTAATGCTTTTATAAATTCATTTGTCAAATTAAGATAATCAATAGAGTTAAAAGCATAACTTGGCTCATCACTTCCACCAAATCCTGCAAAGTCTAAAAATATCATTTGCTTACAATGTTTGCTTAAAGATTTTGTGAAAAATTGCTCCATTAGTTCTTTATTAGCACCCCAGCCGTGCATTATTAAAGCTACTTTTTCTCCATTTCCTTGTCTTATTAGATAACTTAGCCCGAGATTTTTTATATTAATTCTTGCCATTTTTTTTGTCCTTATAAATAGCTTCTAAAATTACTAAAGCATTTTGTAATTTTTCATATTCGGCAAGGTTTAGCATAACACATTGGAATTTGTTATTTTTTACTACGAAGACTTTTTTATTTCCTTCAATTTTTTTTAAAATTGCAGAAAAATTACGAACTACATCAGTAGCTGAAAATATCTCATCTTGGCTAAATTTCATATTTTTCCTTTTGTGATTTTAAATAATAAAGCAAAAACTAATCCAAAACCACATTCGCTAAAAATTAGCGAATGTTAGAGCTTTTATTATTTAAATCATATAGGTGTTTAGCCCAAATCGTAATTATACAAAATGCAAAAATTGAACTAAAAAATATCATTAAATTATATAGTTTTGCATCAAGATATAAGGCACATACAAATGCTATTGCAAATAAAATATAACTTGCTTTTTTATAATCAATACTAAGGCAGATTGCTCCTATTAAATTAATTAATATTATTAACATTTGCTCTCCTTAAATTAATAATTAATCCTAAAATCATAAGTAATATAACAAAGTCAAACATCATTGTTATAAACACAAAACCGCTAATACAAATATCAGATATTAATAATGCCAATAAAATAATTAAGCTAATTATCATTAGATTTTTAGTTTTATTTACAAAAATATAGCTAAGAATAATGCTTAATATAAAGCTTATTAAAAATGCAAATTGTTCTACTTGCATATTTTGAGTAAGTTTATTAGCGATAAAATAAATAGCAGTAGCATTTAAAGATGGATAAAATGCTGCATAAGCAATTGCTTTATAAAGTAGATTATCTTTATGTTTTTTACTAGCTAACAATAAAGCTTTGTATATAAATAAGCAAGTAAATATTCCACATAAAAATAACATAAAATAAAGTTGAAAATCAGCAAACATAACTCTATGAATATTAAAAAATATTTCATAAATTGATGAAAATGCACTTAGTTTGCTTTCTTTTGGAGTTTGTTTTACATTAGCTTCACTATCAAAAACATAGCTTTTATTACTTTTTGTATTAATTGATGGCATTATATTTTTATCATCATTTAAAGTAATTGCAAATTCTTTTGTGCTTTTATTTAAAACAATTGTTATATTTTTTGTATTTTCTAAATTATTAATAGCTTTGCTAATTAAATTTGTATCAAAAATAAAACTTTTATCACTATTTGTATTTGCGTTACTTGGTGTTTTTGCTTGTTTAGTGGTAGTTGTGGTAAATAATTTTTCTATATCTTTAATGTAATTTATACCTATTCCACTAAGTGCTAAGATGAATAAAAATGAACCTACAAAAAGTCCAGCAACTATGTGAAAATCAAATAATCTTGCTAAATCATTTTTCACATTAATTTTATTGAAATTCTTTTTATTCCAAATCAAAATCCCACTTATATATAAAAATATTATCCCAGCTGCAAAAATACTAACAATTGCTTCTAAGAAATCTTTAAAACTACCATTAATAGGCAATAATTTATAATGAATGCTAGTTAAAAATTTAGCTCCTAAAGTGCTTGTTTTATTTAGTATATTTTCTCCATCAAAATAGCTTATATTACTTTTTCTTTCGCCTTTTGTTGAATTAGAATTATAATAATTAATCTCATATAAATTATTATAATAACTAGGAGTTTTGATAGATATAAAATCGTAATCTTTATATTTTTCTTGTGCGTAATTAATAGCACTACTTAATCCATTTATATCATTATTTAAGATAGTTTTGCTTTCGTGCAATTTTGGCTGCATATAAAAATCAATTTCATTTCTAAAATAACTAATGGTTCCAAAAAAGGTTATTATAAAAAGTAACCAACAAGCATAAATTCCAATGTAAGAATGTAATTTTCTAAGTGTTTTCATATCTTTCCTAATCTTAGGAATTTCAAATTGAAATTCCTATTGTTTTTAATCATCAAGCACGGTTTTTGTGATAGTTCCGTTATTGTCTATATAAACTTTATAATTGTTATTAAATTTTAGTTTATATCCGTTCCATTCTTTTTCAATTTCCATTAATTTCGCATTTTTTTGATTTTCTTTAGCAAGTTTTAAAACATCTTGCATAATGCTATCAGGAATTGGAGAGTATTTTCCATCTATTTCTTTAATATCTCCAGATTTAGAAAAATCAAGTTCAGTTCCATTGCTAAGTTTGATTTCATAAGAATCCCAATCTTTTTCAGCTTTAACTATATTTTCATTTGTAAAATGAGTTTTTACAAAGTCTTGAATGTTTTGTGGTAACTCATTTGGGTTAATATTTGTATCAGCTAATAAACAGCAACTAATTGCACCTAAAAATAAAAGTTTTTTCATACTTTACTCCTTAAAATGATTTGAAATTTGATATTATCAAAATATCGTAATTTTGATTATACCCCCCCCCGTGTTAATGATTAGCTTTAATTTTATTTAAATAAAAATACAAACTAAGAGCAAAGCAAAACATAATTAAACTCAAAATTTGACCCATAGATAGGCTTAATGCAATAAAGCCTAAATTAAAATCAGGTTCTCTAAAGAATTCACAAATAAATCTAGCTACCCCATACGACATTGCATAAATACAGATTAATTGCCCGTTAAACTTTATTCTCTTTGAAAAAATGTAAATGATAATGAAAATTATTAAACCTTCAGCGAATGCTTCATATAATTGGCTAGGGTGTCTTAAGGTATCTCCTACATAAACGCCCCAAGCTACATCAGTTGTTCTGCCAAATAGTTCGTGATTTAAAAAGTTTCCAATTCTTCCAAATATATACCCTAATGGCACTGATAATGCTACTAAATCAAGTATTTTAAACATATTTTTTTTATATTTTTTAGAATAAAGATAAGTTGTAATTAATGCACCAACTAATGCTCCGTGATAGCTCATTCCAGCAATTCCTACAAATTCGCCATTTACAAATGGATTAAACATCTGCCAAGGATTGCTTAAATAATATAATTTATCATCGCTATAAACTAAAATATATCCTATCCTAGCTCCTAAGATTATGCCTATTTCTATCCAAACGAAATAATTTTCTATTTCTTTTTTGCTAAAGCCAAAGCGTGGAGCAAATTTTTGTCCTATAAATAATGCAATAAGCAGTGCTAGTATGTAGCAAAGTGCGTAATAATGTATTTTAAACATTCCTATGCTAAATGCAACTCTATTGGTATTTTCATAAAAATGTTGCCAAAATTCAAGCATTATTATCCTTTTTTAGAATTTCAAAATATATTAAAAACCACTTAGTTTTTTGCAAGATATTTGATTACCTAAATTACAAGATTTTTCTAAGAATTTTTTACTTAATTTAAATTTACCCATATTTAAATAAGCATTAGCTCCAGCAAAACAAGCTTCTTCATAGCCTTTATTGCAAGTTTGCTCTAAAAGATTGAATGCTTTTTTTGTGTCATTATTTTCTAAATGCACACTTGCTTCAAATATGCAAGCATTAAAGAAATTTTTGTTGCAAGCAATGTGAGCGTATTTAATAGCGTTTTCTTTATCTAAAAATCCTTTATAATATCTAGCAGTTGCATAACAAGAGTTTTGATTATTTTCGTTATCGCATTGAGCTTTTATGATTTTTAGTGCTTTTGTTGAGTTTTGTTCGTAATTTAATACAAGCTTGGTGCAAGCTAATTCAAAATGATTTTGACAAGCAAGTCTTAAGGCATTAAAAATCGTATAATCATCATCACTAAAAGTAGAAATTGTATAACAAGCTGCCATATTTTTTGCCTTGCATTCATCGTTTATATAGTCTTTTGCTTCTTTTATGTAAGTTATTTTATTTATATTATTTGCTTCATCACAGCCTTTAAAATCATTATTACTACAAGCACTAATTTTTGATAAATATTCATTAACTTTTGCTAAATCAAGAGCGATTTGTGCTTCATTTGCATAAACAAATATTGAAAATATAAGTATTATTAATTTTTTCATATTTACTCCTTAAGGTTTTAGTGTATTGAATTTTAGATAATTTTAATGATTTTTTCTAAAAAAATAAAATATTTAAGGAAAATTTCAGAATATTTTAGGTTGAATAACGCAAATATTTTACAAAAGGAGTTTTTAAATGAGTGTTTTATCATTTGTCTTAACAAACAATTTATTTACAAGCTTCTTCTTCCATCATGCCTTAGGGCATTGAGACTTCATAATACTTTTTTATCATATTATTTTTTATATTTTAAACATTTAAACAAAATTAATTTAAAGGAAAATTTATGTTAACAAACCCTGTTTTAATAAGCGTTTTTATAATGCTTGGACTATGTCTATTAAGATTTAATGTATTTTTAGCTATTTTAGTTTCTGGACTAATAGCAGGACTTATGAGTGTTAGTTTTGATGATAATATTTTAGTAGTATTAAAAAATATTATGAATACATTCATAAGTGGTATGAGTGGCAATTTGCAAACCTCACTTAGCTATGTTTTAGTAGGTGCTTTAGCAGTTGCTGTATCTAGGACTAATTTAACTGCTTATTTAGTTAATTTTATTAGTAAAAAGATGTCAGATAAAAGAATTTTATTGCTATTTTCTTTAGCTATAATTTCAAGCTTTTCTCAGAATTTAATTCCAATTCACGTAGCATTTATTCCGATTTTAATCCCACCAATGCTAAGTCTATTTAATAAGCTGAAAATTGACAGGCGTGCTGTAGCTTGTGCGGTAACATTTGGGCTTACAACGCCTTATATGACTTTACCTGTGGGATTTGGTCTTATATTCCAAGATATAATTACTCAATCGCTAAATGATAATGGAGTAAAAGTTACTCAAAGTGATGTTGCTGGTGTTGTTTGGCTTATGTTTTTTATAATGTTTTTTGGTCTTCTTGCTTCATTTATTTATTATAGAAAACCTAAAGCATATCAAGAGCTTGAAACAAAATATGAAAACTTAGATAATATTAGTTTTGGTAAAAAAGAACTAATGGTAATGATAGGTTTATTAATTACTTTAACTACTCAAATACTTGTTGGTTCTTTACCGCTTTCGGCTTTACTTGGCTTTTTATTTATTTGTGTAAGCGGTGGAGTTGAGTATAAAAAAATTGATGAAGTGTTTTTGGGTGGATTTTCTTTAATGGGTTATGTGGCATTTATTATGTTAATTGCTTGTGGTTTTGGAGCTGTTTTACAAAGCACAGGAGCTATTAAAGAAATAGTTGATTTTACTTTAAGTATTACTACTAATAAATTAATAATAGCGTTTGGAATGATGTGTATAGGATTATTAATTACTCTTGGAATTGGAAGTTCGTTTGGAACGGTTCCTATTATTGCGACTTTATTTGTGCCAATTTGCACGGCTTTAGGTTTTAGTGCTGAAAGTATTATTTTCATCATTGCTTGTGCTGGTGCAGTTGGAGATACAGGCAGTCCTGCTAGTGAAGCAACTTTAGGAATTACCGTTGGGCTTAATGCTGATAATCAAAGTGATCACATAAAAGATGTATGTATCCCTACATTTATATTCTATAATATACCTTTAGTAGTAGGTGGTGCTTTAATAGCTTATTATTTATAATTTGCCTTATTTTAAGTAAGTTATTTTTTTTTAAACAACTGCTTTTGCGGTTGTTTATTTTTAAATATATTAATCTTATAAATTTATATAATTTCTTAAAGTATTTAAATTCCACAAGAAAAAACATTAAAACATATTTTATAAAAAGAATAATCAAAAAAGAATAATTAAAATGGTGACCCCGATTGGACTTGAACCAACGACTTTTACCATGTCAAGGTAACACTCTACCACTGAGTTACGGGGTCATTGTGTATAATTTTAGCAATATTTTGTGAATAAATTATTTTTTTCTTGACATTTTAAAAAAGTTAATATATAATGCGACCTTTCTTATAAAACATTTTCGGGGTGTAGCGCAGTCTGGTTAGCGCACTTGGTTTGGGACCAAGGGGCCGAAGGTTCGAATCCTTTCACCCCGACCACTTCTTTATTATTTCATTTATGGTGAGTGTAGCTCAGTCGGTTAGAGCATCAGATTGTGGTCCTGAGGGTCGTGGGTTCGATTCCCATCACTCACCCCACTTTTTTAAAAAATCATATTTTAGTTTTGTTGCGTTAGTAGCTCAATGGATAGAGCAACAGACTTCGGATCTGTAGGTTGTGGGTTCGACTCCTACCTAGCGTACCACTTTGTATTTTTCGCTAATTATTTAAGTATTATTTTTTAACCATATTCATAAATGTTGTAGTTTTATTATTAAATGCCAATGGTATATTTTTTGGAATAATCACAAATAAAATTAGATATTGACAATTAAATAAGTATAAAAATTAAAATATAACAACATAATTTTATAGCAATCTTTTACAATCAACTTAGATTTTATAATGCTAAAGTTTGAATTATTGTAATTATTTATAATAAGAATATTGCATAGTAATCATTACTAGATATTTTGTGTATAAAACTTAATATTATTTTTTTAGAATTTAAATTAAGCGAAAGGAGATTTTTAATCTCCTTGATGATAATTTTTTTCTAATTCTATCTCTTCATCTTGAGTGTTGTTTTTAGCCCATTCACACATCGCATCTCTTAGCATTAAATACTTTTTCTTAGACAATTTTTCATTTTCACTTAATTCTCTATCTTCAAGTAATTTAATTTGAAAGAATGTATCATCTTTTTTTGAATACTTTAAAAAGAAGTCAACATAATCAAAATAATCCTTATTGCTCTCATAGTTAATAATTTCTTCAATATAAATAGTAGGCCCAAAACCCATATGATTTTGACTAAAATTACCAAAACCTGCCGAATACTCCACCTTAAATGTCATTTGCTCTCCCCATATTTTAATAAAAACTCTTCATACGTGCCAACAAAATCAATAAGCTCACCATTGTTTAAATACCAAATTCTATTTGCATAAGAATTGATTAATTCCCTATCGTGGCTTATACAAATTGCTACTCCATCGTATTCATAAAGTGCTTCACCAAGAGAAATAATAGCTTCAAGGTCAAGATGGTTATTTGGCTCATCAAGCAAGATAAAATTACCCCTTTCAAGCATAATTTTACTCAACATCAATCTGTGCTTTTCACCACCGCTTAAATCTTTTGCCATTTTTTCTTGATCGGTTCCGCTAAAGAGCATTCTACCTAAGCATTTGCGAATTTCATCAATATCTTTATGTTTTTCGCTAATTAAATAGTCATATAGTTTCAAATTTTCACAAATTTTACTTGAGGTATCTTGTGGGAAGTAACTAGGTTCAATTGTAGCACCCATTTTTACCTCTCCATTATCAGGAGAAATTTCATTCATTATAATCTTTGCTAGTGTGCTTTTTCCGGCTCCACTTGCTCCAATTATTGCTATTTTATCACCTTTATTTACTTTAAGATTTAAGTTTTTAAATAGTTGCTTATCATAAGCTTTACTTATATTGTTTAGTTCTAAAACTTCATTACCAATTTCTCTATTACATCTAAATAAAATTGATGGGTCACGCCTACTTGAAATCTCTATTTCGCTTACATCAAGTTTTGCTAAGTTTTTTGCACGACTTGTTGCTTGTCTTGCTTTAGAAGCGTTTGCGCTAAAACGAGCTATAAATTTTTCTAAAGCTTCTTTTTCTTTTAAATTCTTAGCAAGACTTGCTTCTTTTTGTCTTTTAATAAGTGTGCTTTGCATATACCAATCATCGTAATTTCCTGCAAATTCACGAATTTGTTTGAAATCTACATCAAGCATTCTTGTGCAAATACTATTTAAGAAAAATCTATCGTGAGAAATTACAACCATTGTTCCATCGTGGCGTTTTAGTTCATTTTCTAGCCAATTAATAGCGTCTAAATCAAGGTTATTCGTAGGCTCATCTAAAAATAACACATCAGGTTTAGCAAATAATACCTGTGCGATTAGAACTTTAAATTTATCACTTGTTTGAACATTTTTCATAAGTTCATCATAATTATGAAGATTTAAAGAGCTTAATATTTTTTCACATCTAGTATCGTATTCATAATTTGGGTCTTCTTCTGCACAAATCATTTCAAGTTCGCTTAAGCGATTATTTATTTCATCGGTATAATCCGTGCAAGTTGCATATATATTTTCTTTTTCTTTTACTGCATTATAAAGTCTTTTGTTTCCATATAAAACTGCATCTTTTAAACTAAATTCTTCATACGCAAATTGATTTTGCTCTAACACGCCGTATCTTACGCCATTTTCAAAACTAACTTCTCCGCTAGTTGCTTCAAGTTCTCCTGCTATAATTTTTAAAAATGTTGATTTTCCAGCCCCGTTTGCACCGATAAGTCCATATTTTTCGCCTCTTTTTAAGCTTAAATTTACATTTTCAAATAATAATCCCGTAGGGTATCTCATAGTAAGAGATTTGATTTCTACCATTTTTTATCCTTTTTTTATATAATCGTTTCTTTAAAATTTACAAAAGGCTCTACAATCAATGAACTCATTTTTAAGTGAATTAATAATTTCTTTGCCTAGTGCTACTTTTATTTTAGAGATATTAGCACTTATTATTGCACTTTACTTTAAAAAATACAACATAATATCGGTATGTATTTTATTAATAAGTTCTAAAATGATTTATTTATTTTCAGCAAATTATCAAACCCATATTTATGTAAGTTTGTTTATGCCTTTTGCTTTTGCGCTTTTAGTATCTTTAAAAAAAGAGTATGATACTATAAAATGCTTATTACCTATTAGTTTTGTTTTTATTTTATACATAGTATTAGGTATATTTTTATCTCAAAATACTAGCTTTGCATTAAATTCTACTAATAAATTTTTATTTTCAAATTCTTTTATCACTGATTTAGGTTTAGTATTTTTTCTAGTATTTTTAGTGTATTTATTGATATTAAGATTTTTTATATTTTTTGAAAAAACATTAATTTTTGCGTATATTGGAGCTTATTTTGAATTTATGTTTTTTAAAACTCTTGAAAAAACAGATGTTGGGTTTTTTGAATTTGCTTCTTTAATATTTTTAATCTCTATATTTCTTGAAGGGTATAAATTAGCATTTTTTGATGCTTTAACTCAAGTTTTAAATAGAAGAGCTTATGATAGAACTAGGCTTATTGCTAATGATGTAATAGCGGTATGTGATATAGATTTTTTTAAAAAAGTTAATGATACTTATGGTCATGATGCTGGTGATTTTATATTAAAAAATGTAGCTAAGATATTAAAAGCTAATGTAGATAAAGTTTATAGATTTGGCGGAGAAGAATTTGTAATCGTATATAAAAATCAAGACTTTAAAAATTGTGTAACAAAATTAGATAATATAAGAGAAAATATAGAAAAAGAAATATTTAAATTTAATGAAAAAATTATAAAAGTTACTATTAGTATTGGAGTTGAAATGGTAGAAGATGATAAAATAAAAGCCTTTAAAAACGCTGATGCTAAGTTATATAAAGCAAAAAATTCAGGAAGAAATAGAGTAATATATGAGTAGTGAAAGTAAAAAAGCAACAATTCAAGAATATATAAAAGGCTGGGGGCCTGAATTAGAAATAGGTATTGATGTGGTTGATGAAGAACATAAAATGTTCTTTGAATTAATAGAGCAAGTATTTGAAGCAGCTAATAGTGGTTATAAAGAATTTGAATCTGTATTTCAAGTGGTTTTAAGTCATATTGCTTGGCATTTTAAAAATGAAGAAGATTATATGAAAAGTATGGCTATATATACAAAATATGTAGAAACCCACAGAGATATTCACTCGCAGTGTATATCACAATTAGGTAAGATGAGAGATGCAGTGTTAAAGCAAAATAGTGAAGATGATATGGTATATCAAAAAGAACTTGCAATTAACTTGGCTTATTTTGTTAAAAATTGGCTGATTTTTCATATAGTTGGAGAAGATTATAAAATAGCTAAACAAATTAAATTTATAGAAGCTGGTAATAGTCCTCAAAGAGCATTTGAGATGATAAATGAAAAGATGGATAAAAATATAGAAATTCTAACTATTACCTTATCAAATCTTTTAAAAATTTATGAGATTAGAAACGAGAAATTATTAGAAATTGAAGCAGATATTAAATCAAGTCTTAACAAAAAAGAAAAACAACTGCAAGAACAAATTCAAGAAAATAAGAAAAAATCAATTACAGATGAATTAACAGGATTATTTAATAGGCGACAGGCTATGTTTGTATTAAATAATATATGGAATGAATATCAAGACCCAACCTGTGCTATTATTCAATTAGATTTAGATAAGTTTAAAGAAGTTAATGATACTTATGGACACCATGCAGGAGATTTGGTTTTAAAACAATTTTCAAATGCTGTTAAATATTTTTTTGATACTAATGAATTATGTAATAAGTATAAGTATAACGATAGAGATAGCATACACTTTTGCCGTTTAGGTGGTGATGAATTTTTAGTAATATTACAAAAATATTCTTTAGATGAAGCAGTGGCAATTGCAAATGCTTTACACGCAGTAGTAAATGGTATAGAAGTATTAGACGAACATAAAAAAGTGATTTGGAAAGGTAGCACAAGTATTGGTGTAGCTTGTAGAAATGCTGATAATAGAGATTTTGAATCAGTATTAAAAGCTGCTGATGCTTATTTATATAAAGCAAAAGAAGATGGTAGAAATTGCGTTCGCTCTATGTTACACGAGATAGGGGGGGGGTATTTCTAGCAGAGTATTTATGAATTAAATACCGCTAGTAGAATTTGAAATTAAGAATTTAGAATGCTTTTTAAATTCTTAATTTTTTTAAAAAAATTTT